>CAZTTW010000483.1:0-4408 GCA_964616265.1 uncultured Myxococcales bacterium
TCGATCTTGTGTCGCAGCGAATGCATGTAGACGCGCACGTAGCCGCTTCGGGAGTGGTACGCGGAGCCCCACGTCTCCTTGAGAAGAGCGTTGGTGGTGACGACCTCGTCTGCGTGGCGCGCGAGCGTAGTCAGCAATTTAACCTCGGTTGGCGACAGGTGCATCTGCCGGTCGCCTCGCACGAGTCGCCGATTGGCCAAGTCGAACTGGAAATCCCCGAACGTCACAGTCGACTCGAGTGTCTCGCCCACGCGGGATCGGCTGCGCAAGCCCACCCGAATGCGAGCCAAGAGCTCGGGAACCGAGAATGGCTTGGTCAGGTAGTCATTCGCACCGGCATCCAGTGCTTTGACTTTGGACTGCTCCTGCTCGCGAGCGGAGACCACGATGATCGGAGCCGTGCTGTGCTCTCGGATTTGTGGAACGAGCTGTAGCCCGTCGATGTCAGGTAGGCCGAGATCAAGCAGGATCAGGTCAGGATTGCGTGTGCGGACCTCTGCGATGGCGGCTTGACCATTGCTCGCATCGCACAGAGTGTAGCCCTCACTCTCAAGACTCGCGGCGTACACTCGGAACATTTTCTTATCATCTTCCACCACCAAGATGCAGGGACCAGCGTTCATCCGCGTCCCCCAGCCGCGATGGGCTCGAGCAAATCCGTCGAGGCAAGTTGCGGGGGAGCTTCCCCGATGGGAAGCGAGAATTGGATGGTGAGGCCACCGCCAGCAGTATGCGACGCCCACATGCGACCGCCGTGGGCTTCGACAATCCCGCGGGCGATAGTCAGGCCAAGGCCCAGCCCCATGCCCGCGGTACTCTCGCTTCGATAGAATTTGTCAAAGATGCTAGCCAGCTCGTCTTCGCGGACGCCATGACCATGATCGATGACGTAGACAATGATCTCCCTGTCGTGAATGGCCAGGTCGATTTCCACCGCTTGTTCGCTGCGGGAATGTTTGAAAGCGTTGTCCGCGAGGTTCAGGATGACCTGTTCGATAAGAACCGCATCCAATTGCAGCAGGGGAATCGCGCTGGGGATGTGCGCCCGCAAGATCTGTCCCGAGGCATGTTCTTCGATGTGTCTCAGGGCACTGCCAACGATCTCCTCGAGGCTCTCCCATTCCCGCGATACGATCAATCCGCCCGACTGGAGTCGAGTGACGTCCAGCAGACTGCGGAGAAGCTCATTCAGCCGCCGCGCCTCATCGAAGATGATCTTGGCCATTTCGGAGCGCGCCGCATCCGGCAAGCGCAGTCCGTGCTCGACGAGGGTGCTGGACGCCGAGCCAATGACCGCGAGGGGAGCTCGCAAGTCGTGCGACACGGAGCTGAGCACGGCGCTGCGGATACGTTCGGTCTCTGCTTCGATGAGCGCACCCTGCTTTTCCTGTGCAAGGAGGGCACGGTCGAGAGCGAGAGCCACCTGGCGAGCCATCGACAGCAAAATAGAAGGGACCTCGGTAAACGCGGTCGCTTCCGCGCTTTGTGTCCGTGGCCGCAGCGAAAGAACACCGACGCAGCCACGACTTGCAAGCAGCGGTATGTAGCAGGCCGTAGCGGCTGTGGCATTTTCGGTACCCATGCCTGCGGCCTCCAGACGCGTCGCTACCCAGTTGGCAAGAGCCAGATCTTCGGTCTCGAGGGCCACTTGACCTCGGGCACTGTAGGCACGTCGAAAGGTCTCCTTTTCGCGCACGAGAATGCAGACATTCCCTGCTCCTGCCTGCTCTATCTGCGTCGCCGAGCGCAGACAGACTTCCTCGGAGGAATTGGCATCCACGAGGGCCTTCGCGAGGGCGTACAGAGCCTCCATTCGACTTTCGTTCTGTCGTGCCTTCCGTGCGTCCAAGCGAAGTCTTTCGTGCAGTAAGCTGGTGAAGACCGCAATCGCAAACATCCCGATGAACGTCAGAAGCGCGCGCCCCGTCGCGATCCGCAAACTGTGATAGGGCGCCAAAAAGAAATAGTCGAACGTCAGCGCGCACATCACAGTCGCCGCGATCGCTGGCCGATAGCCGAGATAGATCGACACGCCGGCGATCGCAATGAGATAGACCATCGTGACGTTGGCCAAGTCTTCTCGACCGACGACGTACAAGTTAAAGAGTAGCGTCAGCAGCATGATCCCCAGACCAACCACGATTCTCAAGCCCGTGCGGGAAATGAACCGGCTCTGGTTCTCAGGCGCTAGGTAGCTGGTCAATTTTGCTATCACGAGAAGGGCCCTCCTGGGATTCCCCTCCGCTGGGTACTGCATGACGACACGCTCTCTCTTGAAGCGACGAGACAGCTTAACGCAATCGCCGTGCCAGCAACGAAGGGGAAGTTCAGAGACAAGAGCGTCAGAAGCTCATGCCTTTGAAGACGTCTGACGGGACGGCAGCGTGCATTGTGCAACTGCCGAACGAATCCGGGTTCTTTCCTGCAAGGACACTATTTGGTGGAGCCAAGGAGATTGGCCGCGACGCTTCCGCTCCCAAGCAAGCCACTGACCCTTCGCGTAACCTCGGCGCTGGCGTCAGCGTCCGGCGCAGAAATCGAAATGACGTATCCCGTGTCGGACTCCGTGACGTATGCCGAAGCGCCCGGCACCAGAAGTGGATCCAGTTCCAATGTGCTCGCCCTTACTTGGCCCGCTTTGCCGAGAGCCATATGGCATCCCACTACCCGCGCCAGCCAGGGCGCCGACAAGCCAGGCTGCGCCGCCAGCGTGACCTGAACACCGCGATCGTAGAAGACCTTGGCTTTACCCATCGTCTTCTCCTCGCGCACCGGTTGCGTGCTTTCGATTAGATCTCGGTAGGCCAGAAGCCCAAGCTCGCGCTCTTTCGAGGCAACTGCCTTGCACTGACCGACGCTAGGCGCGGCCGCGTAGGCCAGTCCATGCGGAGATGATTGACCTGCGGCCGATTGCGCGCATCCACCATGCAGGACACTCGCAAACAGTGTCAGGCCGCTCAAGAAGTAACGAGTAGTGAAGTTGATTGTACGATTGGAAAGCATTGAGAACCTCCTTCAACCAGTACAATGACCAATTCGCCGTTAAAGTACCGTTAAAAGGAGCGACGTCGTTCACTCTGTTATTCCCGACACCCGTCTTAGAATAGCGCTGTCGCCTTGGCCGGTGTCAAGGAAGCCACCTGCCGACACGCTTTCGCGCAATCGGGAAGCTGTTTCGCGTATTCCGCCTGGCGAGAACAAAAGTCGCGAATGGTCTCTTGAAATTGCGGCTGCGAGCACGCCGCCTCTAGCTTTTCCAGCATTTCGCGAAGAGAAACCGCCGCTGCAGGCTCGCTGGCGCGCGCCAGACTCCTCTCTTGGCTCTTGGAAACGAGCCAGAAACCCATGCTGCCAAGCGCTCCGGCGAGAAGAGCGATTCTAAAGAGGCGCGACCGGACGACCGGCCGACGCCTTCTTGACGAGTTAGTAGCGGAAACCGAAAGAATATCTTCGTTGGACATGATGTACGTTCCTCAAGAAGTGAAGGTTGTTTGACCTCAGCAATGCAAGAAGCAAGCAAGAATGGAAATGTCATCCCCCAATAGGGTTGTCAACGAACAATACTTACCAGGCTGCTCACCCAAACGGGCTGCTTTGTAAACAAACTCGGCTTATGCCTTGGCGACCCTGAGGGCCCAATCGATGCAAACTCCGACGGAGAATCAAATCGTCGCTTGACCGGCTTGCGTTCTGCAACGTGTTTCCAGCCGAGATCGTGCAAGTTTCCATAGGCATATCAGCTGGTTGGCCGAAGAGAGTCGTTTCCCTTTTAATGCGGTTTTAACACTCACACTGCTACTGTCCAACATAGCCAATATGAGCGTCAATTCTTGGTTGCCAACGAAAGGACAAACAGCGTGAGAAGGAGTTCCGTCACAATGCAATTGTCTCTCTTCGCCGGACTCGCTACCACTGTGGCGTTTGCACAGTCAGCGACGGCGGAGGAAGGCCCGAACACAGCCGGAGACGCGACACCGCCGCAGCAAACCGCGCCATCCAATACGCAAGCAAAGCCACTCGGAACGGGGGAGGCAATACCGGCCCCCGCTACAGAGCCCGTCCCCGCGCCAGAGGCAGCCGCAGCCGAACCGTTTGCCTTCGGCGATTTCACCTGGCTAAACGGCAATAGCCGGCAGCACAAGGCGGTCTTGGATACCAAGTACTTCACGCCCGAAGTCCTCATCGACGTGAACTTCACCGAATCGCGGAATCACCCCATCGACAATACAGTGGTCGGCTCCACAGCGCTGTCCCGCAACGACGAGTTCACCCTGGCATTTCTTGGATTCGGCGGCGACTTCCACTACGAGCAGACTCGTGCCCGCATCATGACCCAATTCGGTGTCCGTTCGACCCTGGTGCCGAGAAACGACGCCAGCACCAACCGCGGTCAATTCGACCTGCAGAC
>CAZTTW010000484.1:0-4406 GCA_964616265.1 uncultured Myxococcales bacterium
AGCGCCTGGATGCTATGGCCAAGCAGTGGCTGGGCTTCGACCTGGCCGCGTCTCATTACCGCCACCTCGTCTATGCCGTCTTCCTTCTTCTGGTGGCCTTCATCGCGGTGAACTTCACAGCCGTCTTCGGCGGCGTTTCGACCTGGGTCGAGCGTCGCGTGGCCGGCCGCATGCAGAGTCGCATCGGTCCCAACCGCACCAGCGCCGCCGGCTTTCTGGCCTGGGTCGCCGACGCCGTGAAGATGGTGCTCAAGGAAGACACCGTTCCGGCTTCTGCGGATCAGCTGCTTTTTCGAGGTGCGCCGTACTTCTCGATGGTCGGCTTGCTGTTGCCGTTCGTGGTGATGCCGTTTGGCGAAAGCGTGGTCGCCACCAACCTGAACGTTGGCGTCTTCTACATCATGGCGGTGACGGCGTTCGTCGTCGTTGGCATCTTGGTTTCCGGCTGGTCTTCCAACTCGAACTGGGCGCTCTTCGGAGCCGTGCGTGGCGCGGCTCAGGTGATTTCGTACGAAATTCCAGCGGGCATCGCGCTGATGGTGCCGGTGCTGATGGCCGGCTCGCTGTCCATGCAGGACATCGTCCGCGCCCAGGGCGGGGCGCCGTGGGACTGGTTCGTGTTTCGCAATCCGGCGGCCTTCGTTGCGTTCTTCATTTCGGTGACCAGCTCGCTCGCGGAAGGCAATCGCACGCCCTTCGACTTGCCGGAAGCCGAATCCGAGCTCGTCGCCGGGTATCACGCCGAATATTCCGGCTTCCGCTTGGCGGTCTTCCTGATGGTCGAGTGGGCCAACATGTGGATCATGGCCGGCTTGGCGGTGACGCTCTTTCTTGGCGGCTGGCAGGTGCCGGGCGTCACGAGTGAGACGTACAATGCGGCGCTCGGGACGGGCCTGGTTCCGTCGCCGCTGTGGTTCGTTCTTCAGGCAGCATCGATGCTCGTCTTCTCGCTCAAGACCTGGGCGCTGGTCATCGTGTTCATCTGGCTGCGCTGGACGCTGCCTCGCGTGCGCGTGGATCAGATGATGTCGCTGTGCTGGAAGTACCTGGTGCCAGGCGCGTTCGCCTGTTTCATCGTGACCCTGCTTTGGCAGCTTCTGGTTCCGCCCATCGGCAACACCGTGACGGGCGTGGTCCTTACGCTCGTCGCCGCCGCTTTGCTGGTGAAGTTCCTGCTCGCCACCTACCGCAACATCGGTCGCGTGAAGGGCGACCGCGTGGATCTGACCAACTGGTGATGCCCATGACTGAAGCCATTCGCGAATATTTCGGGCACATCACGGATGTTGTGAAGACGTTTTGGGAAGGCATGACCGTCACGCTTTCCTACATGGTCCGTCGACCGATCACCGTGCAGTATCCCGACCGCACAGCCCAGCGCGTGGCCGATACGCTGCCGACGCGTTACCGGGGCCTCCTGGAAGTCGACATCAACGTGTGCACTGGCTGCATGGCGTGCGAGCGCGCGTGCCCAATCAGCGTCATCAAGATCACGACCGACAAGGATCCGACGAATCCCAAGCAGCGGGTCATCGCCCAGTTCGACATCGACGAGTCCAAGTGCATGTTCTGCGGCCTGTGCGTCGAACCGTGCCCTACCGGCGCCATCCAGCACACGCGCGAATTCGAGTCGACCATGAAATCCGTCGACAATTTGGTCTTCCGCTGGATTGAGGATCCCAAGAACCCGGCGCCGTTCTACCGCCCGGTCAAAGGGCAGGACGCGCCCCGCGCGCCCGTGGGCGAGCTTCTGCGCGCGCGCATGGCGAAGGCCGACTGGACCGCCCGGGGCGGCATCTTTCCAGCCGGCGGCTCGGAGAAAAAGGGCTAGGTCATGGAAACTCAGTTCGTCATGTTTTTGCTTTTGGCCATCGCCACGCTGGTGGGCGCGGCCGGGGTGGCGCTTTCGCGCAACATCTTCTGGAGCGCGATGGGCTTGCTCTCGTCGCTGGTCGGCGTGGGCGGGCTTTACGTGTTGCTCTCCGCCGACTTCATCGCCATCACGCAGGTGCTGGTCTACATCGGCGGCGTGCTCGTGCTCATCATCTTCGCGGTCATGCTCACGAGCCAAATCAAAGACGTCAATGTCTCCAATCGCAGCCTCGGCCTCGCCGGCGGCTTCACCGTCTTCTTCGTGGTTGCCTTGCTGCTGTCGTTCGTGGCGCTGTGGACGCCTTGGAAGCTCACGGGACAGGCGCCGGTGCTCGAAACCACGGCGGCCATCGGCAACGGCTTGCTCGGCAAGTGGCTTCTGCCCTTCGAAATTGCCTCGGTCGTGCTGATCGCCACGATGGTTGGCGCGATCGTCGTTGCCCGCAAGGAAGTCAAACCCGACTAGGCGGAAAACCCATGGGTCATCTCACACTCAATCATTTTCTCGTCGTTTCAGCCCTACTATTCGGGTTCGGCATGCTGGCCGTGGTCACGCGCCGAAATGCCGTCGCGGTGCTCATGGGCATCGAGCTGATTTTGAACGCTGCCAACCTGAACTTGGTGGCCTTCGGCCGCTACGTCTCGGGCGGCGTCACCGGGCAGATCTTCAGTCTGTTCGTCATCGTTCTGGCTGCGGCCGAGGCCGCGGTCGGCCTGGCCATCATCCTCGCCATCTACCAGATGGGTCGCAACATCGATGCGTCGCAAGCCACGACGCTGAAGCAATAGGGCGCAAGTACGGACGTCAATCATGGAACACGCCGCACATCACCTGGCTCCGCTTACCACCCAAGCCGTCAGCTTTCTTTGGCTGATCCCACTCTTTCCCCTCGTGGGCGCGTTCATCAACGCGACCATGGGCGTGCGCCTGCAGCGCAAGTTCGGCAAAAGCCTCGTCCACAGCATCAGCATCGGCGCGATGGCGCTGTCCTTCGTCGTGGCGTGCATCGCCTTCTTCAAGCTGCTCGGGCTCGACGCCGAGCACCGCTTCCTGCAAGACACGCTGTGGAATATTTTCACCGCCGGCAAGGTGCAGGTGGATCTCGGCTTCGCCCTCGATCCGCTGAGCATGATGATGACCCTCATCATCACCTTCATCGGCACGCTCATCCACGTGTTCTCGACCGGCTACATGGCGGACGAGCCGTCCTACTGGCGCTTCTTCGCGTATCTGAATCTGTTCGTGTTCTCGATGTTGTTGCTCGTCATGGGCGACAACTTCGTGCTCATGTTCTTCGGCTGGGAAGGCGTCGGCCTTTGCAGCTACTTGCTGATCTCGTTCTGGTACACGGATCCGCAGAAGGCGGCGGCTGGCATGAAGGCCTTCGTCGTCAATCGCTTCGGCGACTTTGGTTTCATTTTGGGGCTGTTCCTGCTGTTTTGGGCGCTGGGTGGTGCCTGGCAGAAGGGCGATAGTGGCAAGCTAACTTACGTCGAGGATGCGCCCAAGGCGGTTCACGCGGTTGCGGCGGATAATGAGGAAGCAGGGGAGCACGTAGCTACTGAGCATGCACCCGTCGACATCAAGCTCGGGCCGACCCTCAATTTCCGCGAGCTGCGCGACGAAATCGTTATCACCAGCACCGGCATGGCCGAGAAGCTGAAGGGGCAGACCATCTTCGGCATCGGTCTGCTTGCGCTCGTCGGCATTCTGTTTTTCGTCGGAGCCATGGGCAAGAGCGCGCAGTTGCCCTTGCACGTGTGGCTCCCCGACGCGATGGCCGGCCCGACGCCCGTGTCCGCTCTCATCCACGCTGCCACGATGGTCACCGCTGGTGTCTACATGGTGGCGCGCCTCAATTTCATTTTCGCACTGTCGCCGGTTGCCATGGGCTGGGTCGCTTTCGTCGGCGCACTGACCGCGCTGTTCGCGGCCTCCATCGGCTTCTTCCAGTACGACATCAAGAAGGTGCTCGCCTACTCGACGGTGTCGCAGCTCGGCTTCATGTTCATTGGCGTCGGCGTCGGCGCCTATTGGGCAGGCGCCTACCACCTGCTCACGCACGCCTTCTTCAAAGCCACGCTCTTCCTCGGGTCGGGCTCCGTCATCCTCGGCTGCCACCACGAGCAGGACATGCGCAAGATGGGCGGCCTCGGCAAGCTGATGCCGATCACCAGGTGGACCTACCTCATCGCGTGCTGGGCGATTGCCGGCTTCCCGTGGGCCAGCGGCTTCTATTCCAAGGACGAGATTTTGTGGAAGGCGTTCACGCAAGACGGGCTCGCCTTTCCGCTGCTCGGCATGACGCCGCACCTAGGCCAGCTCATTTATTTGATGGGCATTCTCACGGCCACGGGAACGTCGTTCTACATGTTCCGCAGCTACTACATGACCTTCACCGGCGAGTACCGCGGTGGTCACGGGCACGATGATGGTCATGCGGCTCACGGCCACGACGAGCATCACGGTCATGCGCATACGCCGCACGAGTCGCCCCTGTCGATTACCCTGGTGCTGGCCACGTTGGCCGTCG
>CAZTTW010000485.1:0-4402 GCA_964616265.1 uncultured Myxococcales bacterium
GAATGCCGCTTCTGGCGGGAGCCAGGATCTGCCTGGACGTCACGGGGTGAGCTAGAGCAGCCCGAATCCGACGGCGACACCCGTGTACGGGATCGTTCGCCTAGCGTCGTACTTGGCGAGCGTGGAGGGGGCGATCTCGGAGCACCGGCGGACGACCCCGCTGGGCGCCGCGGTGTTGGCATCGTCATAGGTGCAATCCGAATAGGCGACCCGCCGGCCGACGCCCACGAACATGCGCAGGTGAAACGACCCGCGCCTCATCTCCGCGAAGCCCTCGCCGTTTACCCAAGTCGCCTGTGTGTATCGGATCTCGGGCGAGTCGCCGGGAAAGACGAAGTTAGTCGTGTCGCCGTGCGAGACGCCGCCGCCGAGCCCCAGCGCGAACACCTCACCGAGGAAGAGAGGCCGAACGCGCGCCATCGCGGCGTATTGAGCACCGCCCACACCCTTCCCGAGCCCGACGTTGATCGACACGAGCGGGTGAGGTGTTAGGTCGGCGGCCAGACCGGCGAACCCCATTGGCGTGCCCAGGCCAAGATGCCCTTCGACGGCCAGCCAATCGTGCCACGCGGGTGAGACCTCACGACCGAAGGCTGAC
Organism: uncultured Myxococcales bacterium; assembly: GCA_964616265.1. GTDB lineage: Bacteria > Myxococcota_A > Polyangia > Fen-1088 > Fen-1088 > Fen-1118. The sequence continues at coordinate 599 of CAZTTW010000485.1, forward strand.
GTGGGTGTCACGGTCGAGAGTGCGATCACCGCGATTCCGGAAGTGAAAAGCCACCAAATGCGCATGTTGTACCTGGACTGCAAGCGACGTACCGCGCTTGCTGCTCGTGCCCTCGCCCGCCCGCAAGCCGCGCAAGCGATCGCGCATCGGCTGCAGGCGCTGGCGAGCAACCAACAAGACCTGCGTGGCTCGGGCGCCACCCAAGTGCACTAGATCCACAAGGTGGGAATAAGGTAGCTCGCGATGGCGCGGTCGTGGGTGACGAACGTCGCGCCTTCGACGATGACTTGCGCGATCAGCAGCCGGTCGAAAGGGTCGCTATGGTGAGAAGGCAAACTGCGAACGGCCTCGGCGTGCTCGAACCGCATATCGAGACGCTCGAAGCCACAGGCTTCCACCGCATCGGCAATGCCGCCATCAAAGCGCAACTTACCGAGAGACATCTTGATGGTCATCTCCCAGGCTGACACCGCGCTGACCAGCACCGTCTCCGCGCCGCCAATCGTGGATCGGATCTTGGCGCCAAGCTTCCGGTCGCCGGCCCACCACCACAAGAACGCATGGGTATCGAGAAGCAGTCGCAAGGCTAGCGACCCTCGAATGCGGCAACCAGATCCGCCGGCAAAGGCGCGTCGAAGTCATCCGCCACCCACACCTTGCCCTTGCCACCGCCCGGCCGCCGGCGAATTGGCCGAACTGCCAGAGGTACCAAGCGCGCGCGCGGCTTTCCCGACTTGGCAATGACAAATTCCTCGCCGTCGGCTGCCCGGCTCACCATGTCCGACAGCTGGCTCTTGGCTTGGTAGATATTCACAGCCTTGCGCATGTTCCCTCGACTTTCACACCTATCGTGACATCCCGGCCATGGTTGGTCAAGTTGGTCAAGTCAGAGGGAGGGACCGGATACTCCGGGCAGAAGTGTCGCGGGCATGTCGCCCCTGGTTCAACCCCATGGGCCCCGCGGGCTAGCTCACGCCCGATTGGGCAGCGGGTACCAGCGGTCGGCTTCGGTGTCGATGTCTTGAATTCCTGCCTGCGGTGCGAGCGCCAAGTTCTTGAAGCTCGGTTTGCCGTCGCCTGAAAACTGCAATTCGGGAAACTCCACCTTGCACGGCGGATCCGTGTGCACCACGAGGAGCGGCAGGTCGGTCGTCGAGCCCAGCAACTTATGCTTGATCCGGTACGCGTGGCAGTCGGCCGAAAGCTCCGAGCGATGGACCACGCAGTGGGATGCACCCCAGGCGAGATGCACGGTCGGCAATCGCTCGAGCGAGCGGTGCACCAGCACGTAGACGTCCGACTGAATGGTGCGCGGGTAGCGCTTGACCGAAAGCGGACCCCATTGCGCGGTTTTTCCGTCGGTCTTGATCAGGTTGTACGCCTGCACCCGGCCGGCATGTTTGGCCAGATCGACCGCACCGATCTGCTGAAAACCATAACTTTCGCCAAGACCGATGGCCAGTGCGGCGTCGACGGCGGCTTTGCTCACCCACACCATGCCCGGCACCGTCGCAGGCTCCAGGCGGGAACAGGTCACGATGGTCTTGCCAAAGGCGTCCGGTGCGTCGTTGAACGGGCTGTGCTCGATCAGCTCGACATCGCCGTAATGAACCGCGATGCGCGCTTGGAAAGGCCACAGGCCGTACTGCTGTTGGCGCTCGCGACCGGCCAGCGTGTTGAAGTGATTGTGGATGCGCCACGCGTGCTCGAGCGCGTGCTTGATGTCGCCGGGATAAACCAGCAGGACGCCGTCCCCCGCGGGTTTGACCACGTAGCGCTTGGCTACTTCGTCGCCCAGGCTGGCGCGCAGATCGTCGCGGATGTCCTTGCCCAGCTTGCCCATCAGGTGGTCGAATTTGAGCAGGTACTCGTGCTGATCCGCAATCGAGGCGTAGCGCTCGACGTCTGCACAGACCACGGCAGCGGGTTGCAATCTTGATGGCGTCTCTTTTTCGTCGATCACGGTCGCCCGAATAGTAGCCGCAAAGAACCTGGCGACAAGAGAACACCGGATGAATCGATGAATTGACGCTACGGCGAGCGATTACTCGAGTCCTGGGGCCAGAACGCGGCAGACCGCGGTGGGATTGAGGATGCCTCTCTCCGTCATCCACGTCCTCGACTCCTCGGGAGCCAGATCGGTGGGACCGCCTTCGAGGTACTTCCTTCCGGCAAATCGGGCCGCATGAGCGAGCAGCCACAAATTGTTTTGCTGGAGGGCTCGGACAGCTGCGACGAGGTTTTCCTTGGTCGCGGCGCCATTTCCTTCGAGCGCCGCGAGGCCGCTGGCGGCGAGAAGCGTGAGCGCCACGGCCCAGGCGTCCGCTTGGCGCCGCAAGGTCGCAATGAGCCGTCGGGCTGCGCCGAGATAGCTCGTCCGCTCTTTGCCGCTCGACTGCTCGGCGGCGGCCAGCGCCGCGCGGGCGCGCAAGTGCAGGGCTGCAATGCGAGTGTGTTGAATGTGAAAGACGCCAGAGCGGCGCAATTGCGGCCAGTGCGCCAGGATCAACGCATACGCCGGCGTGCCCTGGCCCTCGTACAGCCCGGTCTGAACCTTGGCAATCAAGTTGTACCAGTGTTGCACGTGATAGCCGAGACGCGACCATCGCTGAATGCTCTCGTCGGTTTCGCGATGCGACCGATCGGGATCGTCTCGCAGTAGCCAACGGAAGTTGGCGAGGCCGGTTTGGAAATTGGTTGCGGCGTAGAGCGAGCCACGGTCGGTCGCTTGGTGCAGCCCCGTCGCGATCAGACGCTGAAAGGCGCCGAGCTCTCCCAGGTAGTACAGATCTTCCATCAGGAACTGGCGGGCCATGTCGAGCTCATAAACCGCGCCAGCACACTGCTCGGTAAGGATCTTCTCGCTCGCTTCCAGGCGTTTGCGACTCGGGCCGAACTCACCGATCAGATGGCAGATCACGCCGTCCATCAGCAAGGTCACGCCCCGGACATAAGGATCCCCGAGCCGGTTGCCGATGCTCTCCGCCTCCGCCAACAGGCGACGAGCACGTCCCGCTCCCGCCTGGCCACGCGCCACACACCACGCGGCCTCGCCAGCCAGCCCTCGACCGATGCGAGGAAGGTCCTTCGCCTGCAATGCCAAAAGCAAGCTGAGCGCCTGGAAATAGGCGCCCTTGATGGGATCGATGAGGCCGAGTCCCGCCGAAAGCGACCAGCAAAGGTCGATGCGCGCTGCCTCTTCGGCGCCAAGCGTCCCCAGGCTTTCGTATGGACACCGCAACCCACGCCAGCGCAAACGGGTGCGTACCCACGCCAGCGATAGCAGCGTGTGTTTGGGCATGTCCATGCCGGCAGCGGCCATGGCGATACCCGCCGCGTCCATTCCTTCGTCGAAGTGCCCGCTCCGTAGCAGCTCGCCGCAAGCCTTGCGGTGCAGGTCCAGCGACCTTGCTGAGTTTCCTTCCTGGCTAGCCGCCGCCTGGTATTGCTTGGCAGCCGCAGGGCCTCGTCCGGCATAAGCAAGAGCATCCGCCAGCTGAGCCAAGAGCGCGCTCTTCTGGGAGGCATCCCAGCTGCCAACCTTCAGCGCCATCGTGAAACGCTCGGCCGCACGGTCGAAGGCCAGCGCCTTCATGGCACGCTCGCCGGTGGCCACGAGGTAACTCGCAGCCTTGCTATTGTGCCCCGATTCGAGCCACAAGGCCGCCACTTGAGCGGGCTCGCCGTCCGATCCGAACGTGGTGGCCAATCGCTCGGCGAGGGCGCGCCGTCTGCTTTCGCCCAGCTCGTTCCACAACCACTCGCGCAGTTGCTCGTGGCACAGCTCGATGCGCTCCCGCCCCA
>CAZTTW010000486.1:0-4400 GCA_964616265.1 uncultured Myxococcales bacterium
CTCAGTGAAGAAAGCAGCGTAGCGAAACCGTCCACCAAATCGGGTCAACCCCAGGTAGCCGAGCCGAATCAAGCTCCTGCGGCAGGTGCGTAGCTGAACCGGTTCGTCGTCGACGACCAAGATTCTCGAGTTCCCGCGCGGCGCTACCGCGGAATCTTCCCTTTTCGCCAAGCTCTCTTGCACCTGAGGAAAATACATGGCGAAGGTCGTCCCGGCCCCGAGAGTGCTGGTCAAATCGATGAATCCGCCGTGCTCTTTGACAACCCCGTGCACGATGGCGAGGCCAAGCCCTGAGCCAGAGGTTTCTCCAGCTCGCTTTCTGGTGAAGAAGGGCTCGAAGGCACGAGCAAGGTCGTGCGGCGGAATTCCGCACCCGTCATCGGATACGGTCAATTGAACGTATTGTCCCGGTGGAATTGTTTCATAGCCGACTTGGGCTGCGGCCATATGGACGCTTGCGGTCTTGACCACGACCTCGCCATCGCCTTCAATCGCTTCCGCACCATTGCGGACGAGGTTGCCAATGGCACGTGCCAGCTGAGACTCGGCGCCCTGGACAATGAGAGGCTCGGATGCAAGGCGGAGGACCATCTTGATGTGAAGATTTCTTTCCTTCGTGAGGCGTGGTGAGGTCTCGGCAAGGCATGATTTGACGACCCGATTGAGGTCCAGGCGCTCCTTCGCAGTCCGGCCTTGGCGCCCCAAGGTGAGCAGATCCTTGATGGTTTGCGCGGCCCGAAGCGAGGCGGTCTTGATGCTCTCGAGATCGGCGCGCAGCTCTCGAGCGGAGCCTTCACCGCCTTTCAATTCGCCCAGCTCCTCCAGGATGATATCAGGAAGGACAACGAGCGGGCCCAGGGCATTGTTGAGGTCGTGCGCGACGCCACCGGCGAGCACGCTCAATGCCTCCATACGCTTGGCGGTGGCCAGACGCTCCTGAACGCTGCGTTCGTGCAACATGTTCTTCTGCACCAGCTCCTGGTGCAGGCGAAGGCTTCGCAGCGCTGCAGCGATCTCATTGCGGAAGGCGGCATAACCATTCGTTCCCTCGGAATAGTCGAAGGCAACCACGCCCAGGAGACGGGACTCAAATGCCAAGGGGAAAACCAGCAACGTCTCGCGCTGGTCGACAGGAACCAGACCAGGGGGGATCAGCCGACTTGCCGGAAATCGAGCAACTGGTGGCTCCTGCGCCACCCCGCCCAAGAGGCAGACGACGGGCTGCAACTCGCCATCGGAATCTTCGGGCGTACACGAAAGAAAAGCGGTGCGAACCCCGGCCGTGGGGAGCCCCTTGACGAGCGCGTCTTTCAAGGACGACAGGTCGAAGGCAGCCGAGGCCTGCTCGCCAACCGTGAGCAGGCGGAGGTAGTTTTCGTCGAGCCGCAGGCGATGTTGCACCTGGGTCGTGGTGTTGGAAAACGCGACGAGTGCCAGGCCTTCGTAGAAACAGCGCTCCACCCGCACATCGGATGCGCCGCCCAGTCCATCGCGCAAGCACGTGATCGCGTTCTGGAGCATCCGGTGGCGTTCGTTGTCGTCGCCAATATCCTCCAGGAAGTCCGATATCGCTTTCGCAAAGGCGCCCGGTTGGCCGGCAACCTCGGCTCGAAAGCCATCGAGCATTCGGCCTGCGGCGCGAGTCCCGTCAACCGAGCCCGTGCGAAGCGTGCTCGCGAGCGCAGTCAATAAGGCTTCGCCGCGCGCGTGGAAATCCTCGGGAGAGCCCGTTGAAGCAGCCGCCAGAATGTCGGTGCTCCCGCGATGGAACTCGTGCCCGCAGCCACACGAATGGCGGCGAATGAAATGCGCAGAAACCTGCGTGCACTCCGAGACCGCGCGCCCCGCGACCTGCTCCGTGATGGTTCTGATCGCCAGCCCGGCGACTAGGTCGAAGGGCTGCGCGACGGTGGTCAAGGGTGGATTGCCTAGTCGGGCCAGAACCAAGTCATCGAACCCAGTTATTGGAATATCCTGCGGCACACGCCGTCCCGACTTCCGCAATGCCTCGATAGCGCCGATCGCCATTTCGTCGTTCGCGGCCACGACACCGTCGATGGCCACTCCGCGCGCCAGGATCTCGTCCATCGCGACTTGCCCCGTGCTGGTCCGAAATAGCCCACTGGCTACCAGAGACGGATCGAAGACGATGCCGTTCCGTTCGAGCACATCCTGGTACGCCTTGAATCGAATCTCGGCCTCGGGGTTCTTCGGCGTTCCGGCGAGAAATGCCAGGCGGCGGCAACCGTGGTCGCGGACCAAGTGTTCAACCGCGGCCTCCATCCCAGGTCGATTGTCGAGGACGATGCTCGGAACTCCCGGCAACATGATACCGACACTGCACAGAGGCGTCGGCCGGTAGCGCTCGACCAAACGTGCGACGCCCTCCGAGCCACAGTAGGCGGCGAGCAATGGCGAGGCGACGATGATCCCGTCGACAACATTGGGTTGTAGGATCGTGAAGATGGCGTTGTCTCCGACATCCATCGGACGACGGCCATCGAGCGCGCCACCGTAGAGCAGCAGCAGCTCATGACCTTCCTCGCGGCATCTCGCGTGAAGAGCGTCGCGCAACTGCGCCTCGTATCCGCCGCCAAAGAAATTCAGGTAGTCGAGAAGCACGACGATGGTCAAGCGTCGTGGTTTCGAATCTGCGCAGAGAGCAGCCGATTCGCTCGGGGGAGAAGCGTCCCCAGCGGCAGTCGATAGCTGTGTACTACTCATTCTAGCGCACGATTCTTGCGTACCGAGAAGGGAACGGAGCCGACTCGGATCTCCACTCAGTAACATCTCGGCCGCTAAGAGCGGCGCCTTAAGAACAAGCCGTGGTCCGTCGATATTCTGTCTGACGTCCGAAGGGACTCGGGTCGTCGACGGCAGGAGCCTGCCCGCTGTTCCGCCCGGATTGTGTTTGTTACTGCGCCGCCGAATACCCAGCGTCGAGAGAAGTCCCACACGAGGGACCTCCGGATGCCGAAGTAAGGGGACCGCGTCCGCATCCGACCACGGCTGCGACCACCAACAGCCACGACAGCGTGCTCGACTTTCCCTCCGAAGACTTCAGCTTTTCGGCCACGCGCTTAGGGTTCAGCCACATGGTGCCTCTTTCCCAATCTAGAATTGAATATCACTAGGCTATGTTTCTTTTCCGAGCACAAGCCTGCTTCAAGGATGTACGGAGGCACGAGACCGGCGCCACGCCTGCAAACAGATTGCGCTGTCATCTTTTGCAGCGTGCTCCTACACTCTTCTTGAATCTTTCTAAGGAGAATCGCGATGCCAAAATTCCCTTCACTCGCATGGGGTCTTGGAACCATCTTTCTCGCGACTGGGCTGACTCTCGGCTGTGGTGATGGAAAGAGGGACAGCTCGGTCGGAAAGGACGCGGCTCCGAGCTCAGGAGGATTGGCCGAGGCCGGCGGCAGCACCGGCGCGGGCGGCACGACCGGCGGTGCGAGAACAGACGACGGCCCAGGCCCGAGCGGCTCAGGCGGCGTTGCAAGCACTGACGGTTCGGGCGACACGGGCGCAAGCACCTCCACCGTGCCGGCCTGCAGTGGCTTCAACGCGTGCGGTGGGTCGTTGGTCGGCACGTGGAAACTGCCAGGCAAGGTACTATGTGGCTCGGCAGGACCTGGAACGACCACTCCACTGAGCTGCCCAAGCAGTGTCAATTGGGCGGAGCGGCAAGAAAGCGGCACGCTCTCGTTTTTCGACAATGGAACCTATGCTTCGTCGATCACGTTCCACGGCACGGAGGCCCTCACCTATCCCGCCAGCTGCTTGGGCACCACCACCTGCGCTGAGCTGACCGCTCTAACCCCAGTAGATGCCGGTGTCGTTGGATCATGCACAAAAGACGACGCCGGAGGCTGCGTATGTAACTACATCATGGACACATCAACAAATGGGCAAGGGACTTACACAACATCTGGAGGACGGCTGTCTGTATCTGGAAGCGATCCGGCCTCGATGGACTATTGCGTTCAAGGCAACATCCTGTCGATGTTCGCCGTCAATTCCGTCTCGGGCGACCAGGCAACCCAGGAGTACGAACGGCAGTGACTCAGGACGATTCATGCACGGCGACGCACGGGACGGCCGTTGATGACACCCCCAGGTGATCAGTTCAGCTTGATCAAGAAAGCGGCAACCGAGCTGGTCGAAAGCGCCCCTGTTCCGAGATTGATCGTCCCTTTGAACGTTCCCGAAAGCCAGATGGCGCCCGACGTGGAGACAGCGACGCTGTGGGTGCGAAGCTCATTGTCGGTGGCATTGCCCGCCACGGTCTTACGCGCAGTAAGAGTATCGGCGGTGGGATCGTAACTGTAGAGGATCTCGTCGTTCGCGAACTGGCCGACCACGTGCACGTTACCGTCGATGCCAACGGCAACGTCATC
>CAZTTW010000487.1:0-4400 GCA_964616265.1 uncultured Myxococcales bacterium
TTTCGCTTCACGAAAGAGAGGCCAAGTAAATGCCGCACATCCATCAGGGTACCTGGAGCGCGAAGGGCAAGCGTTTCGCCATCATTGCTTCACGCTGGAACGAATTCATCGCCGATAAGCTCATCGAGGGCGCGCTGGATGCTTTGGCAAAAACCGGAGCCGACGACGACGCCATCGAGATCTTCCGTTGTCCGGGAGCCTTCGAGCTGACCGGACTGGCCCGCAAGATCGCCGACTCGGGCAAATTCGATGCGGTGGTTTGCCTGGGCATCGTCATCCGCGGCTCGACTCCGCATTTCGACGTGATCGTCAACCAAGTCAGCCGCGGTATCGCGAGCATCGCCGCCGAGGCCAAGCTGGCCGTCGGCTTTGGCGTTCTCACCTGCGACAGTATCGAGCAAGCCATCGAGCGCGCGGGTAGCAAGGCTGGCAACCGTGGGGCCGACGCCACCATGGCTGCCATCGAAATGGCAAACCTCTACGCCGCGCTGGCTGGTGATAGCCAAGGCGAAACGCCCGCGGCGAAGTCCCGCGCGAAATGACCCCGCGCCGTCGCGCCCGTTGCGTTGCCATGCAGGTGCTGTACGCCCTGGATGGTGTCGACGTCCTCGATCCGAGCGCTGCGCTTGCATCGCACCTGCACCAGTTTGGCGTGCCCGAAGAGGAAACCGATCTGACACCCGATCCGGTTTCCAGCTACGCCGCCGCCGAGAACGACGCCGCGCCGATTGCGCCTTTCGACGAGGAGCTGGCCGTCGACCTGATTCGCGGCGTGTGTACCCACCGCACCGAAATCGATGAGCTGCTGGCGCGGCTCTCGCGCAAATGGCGCGTGGAACGACTTGCGCGCGTCGACCGCACCATTTTGCGCATGGGGATCTACGAGCTCGGCCACCACAAGGAAACGCCGGCCCGCGTGGCGCTGAGCGAGGCCATCGAGCTGGCCAAGCGCTTCGGAGCCGAGGAAGCGCCTGCCTTCGTGAACGGTTTGCTCGATTCCGCGTTGGAGCTTTTGGGACAGCGGCCGTAGTGGCATCGAGGACAGAGGGCATGTCGGCGCCGATCAGCTTTTTGCCCATCGACCTTGTCCGCTGGGACAACGGTCCGGGCGGCGACGCGATGGTCGTGCCGATCTGGACGGACGTGCGACCGTTGCGCGGCGCCGCGGGTCTTCTCGACTGGCGCATGTGCGGCCGACTGTCGCAGGTCATTCGCGAGGGGCGGCTCGCCGGTACACCCGGAGAAAAGCTTCTGCTCGTAACCAACCGAATTCGCTGGCGGCGCGTCCTTGCCGTCGGCGTGGGCGAAAGCAAGGAATTCAACAGCGACGCCTTCCGCAACGCTGTCGACTGCAGCCTGCAGGCCTTGCGCGGAATCGGCGCCAGCAATGTAGCCATGGCCCTGCCCGGCCGAGATGTCGACCTTCTCCGTCCCGAAGACGCCGTCCGACAGCTCATCGATGCCGTCGCCGAAAGCGAACAAGGGAACGGGCGGTGGCTCGACAGCCTCGTCCTCATCGATACGCCGGCCGCTTCGAAGACAATGGGCGACGTCACTCGCGACACCACTCCGCCCGTTTCGGCCTGACGGCTTATTTTGCGGCGACCGATAGGCGGCTGTTGACCCCGATGCCCCATCTCTGTTTGAATAGAATTATCGGTAGTTCTCAAGTTGGGTGGCTTACCGCGGCGTGCTGATAGGGTTTCCGCGTTATTGCGGAATATGGGAGCGAGGATGAATGGATCGCCAAACGACTTTCCGTCACTGAAGCTAGGCGGACATCTCTGCCTGCTTTACGCTGACAATGAAGAGAAGCACGCCGCGATTACCGGAGCGATCTTGGATGGGCTGTTGCACGGCGAGCGCTGCATTTACTGGGGTACCTCTTCGAGCTTCACCGCAATCGCTGGCCTACTCGGCAAATCGCGCACGAACGTCACCCCGGGGAAACCCGAGGCGCTGAGGTTCCTCGACAGCGCCGAGTACCACCCGAGCGTGCTCGACGCTGATACGCAAGTAAGCGGCCTGAAGTCTGCGCTGGCCGCCGCACGAGCAGAAGGGTTCGCCGGGTTGCGCGTGATCAGCGACCCAAACCACAAAATACGGCAGATGCTGGGAAACGCGCAGACACGGTCGCTCGAGCTGTCCCTGTCGCGCCTCTGCGCGGACCTGCGAATTACGGCGGTGTGCACATTCGATCAATACAACTGCGAATCATCGGAGCTGGAGGTCGGACTGACCACGCACGAAGCGGTGCTACTCGACGGACGATTGTGCGCGATGAATCCCTTCTTCGAACCGCTCGGTGATAATCAGGACGAGGAACCGCCGAACCGTGCCGCTCGGATGACCCGACATATCGCTGCGATGGCAACCGGGCACGAATTGCTCGAGGCCGAGAGTGCGGCGCTCATCATGGAGACCTCTCGGACGGAGCTGCGCCATGCCGACTACCGCCGGCAAATCGAAACGCTCAGCCGGGCCATCGAGGCGCGCGACCGACTGCTGATCACGGCGGCGCGTTGGCTGTCGCGTCCGCTGCCCGCGATGTGCAATCACCTTGAAGAGCTCGCCCACGACGACCGCTTCCTGCCCTACCACTCGGCGCTGAACACCTGCGACGAGCATCTTGCTGCTGTCACGCGACTGTCGCAGGGACTCGACGAAGTCGCGAGTTTCTTGCAGATGCAAGTGGTCTTGCGGCCGGAAAACCTGGATCTCGTCGAGATTGTCCGTGGCGCCATCGGCGACCTTTCCGAAGAGTACGCGGGAATGCCGGTGGAAATCACGCTGGAAGGACAGGCGCGCATCTACGGCACGTGGGATCGACTGCGGCTCATCCGTCTTTTCGATTCGCTGATCAGGACGGCACGTGACCAGGGCTACGATGGACATGTGCGACTGCGACTCGACGACCTCGTTCATATCGCACGGGCGCGGATGGAATTCATGCTTCCGCACGCACCCGCATTGTCGGAAAGCGGCGAACAAATACGTGCCTTGGCCTACGGCTCTTCGGGCGAATCCGACTACGAGCGCCTCGCCGTCTGCCTCTGGCCAGCGCGAGAGATGGCTCGCATGATGGGCGGTACGCTCGGCATTTCCACCTGGGCTGATGCGCGCGTCATCTTCACGCTCGACCTTCCCAAAGCGACGTCCGCTTCACTCGAAGACGAGAAAAACAGCGTGCCTTCGAGCTCGGAAGCGAGAACGTAACGCCCCAACCTGCGAAGCTTCGCTGCCAGCAAAGCCGGCAGCGAACCACGCGCTTAATTACGACGCTTGCACGGTGAGGAAGAGGTAGTTACCACCGCGACGAACTTTGAGGAGGTGGGTCTTGCCGCCAGCGTGCAGAGCCGCCGCCGCTTCTTCGGCGCCCGCCACCGGCTTGCGGTCGATCTCGACGATCAGGTCCTCGGACCTGACGCCGGCTTTGGCCGCGATGCTGTTCGGCTCGACGTCGGTGACCACCGCGCCCTTGGTGTCGGGCTCCAGTCCAAAGGCGCTGGCCATCTCGGGCGTGAGCGATTGCAGAGCCAGGCCGATACGCTCCTTCTTGAGCTGCGGCTCGTTCTGAGCGTACGGATTGGCGGGCAGCTCTCCCAGCGTGACCTGAGTCTTCGCTGCCTTGCCATCGCGCACGTAGGCCACGGTCAGCTTGGCGCCAACCTTTTGAGCTGCGACGTAGTCGACCACATCCGCCGCGCCTTCGACCTTCTGTCCGTCGATTTGCGTGAAGATGTCGCCGACCTGAATGCCGGATTTATCCGCCGGGCTGCCAGGCATCACCCGACTCACCCACGCGGCTTTGCTGGGCGCGCCTTTCGCCTTGCTCTTCTGCTCGGGCTCGCCCTCATCACCCATCTTCATGCCGTCCTTGACGTCGCCGATCCCAACGCCCATCCAGGCGTGATGAACGCGGCCTTCGCGAACGATGTCCGTCGCCATCTCGCGGGCTTGGTTGATGGGGATGGCGAAGCCGTAGGCGCCGCCGGGTCCAACGTTGATGAGCGTGTTGATGCCGATGACCTCGCCCTGCAAATTGACGAGGGGACCACCCGAGTTTCCGGGATTGATCTTGGCGTCGGTCTGGATGTACTCGCGCATGCGGTCGCCGGACATGTGCACGTTGCGCGTGACCTTGCCTTTGCCGCTGATGATGCCGGCGGTGACGCTTTGGTCGAGCCCCAGCGGACTGCCGATGGCCAGCACCCACTCGCCGACTTCCAGCTTGCTGGAATCGCCAAGACGAGCCGCTACGAGGCCCTTGGGCGGATTCTCGATCCGCACCACGGCGACGTCCGTTTGCGGATCGGTTCCCACGACTTTCGCCGAAAACTCGCGTCCGTCGGCAAAGGTCACCGTCACCTTCGAGGCGTGCTCCGCCACGTGGCTGTTGG
>CAZTTW010000488.1:0-4393 GCA_964616265.1 uncultured Myxococcales bacterium
TGGAGCGACGACCAGGGCTTCAACGCCTACGAAAAGCGCTGCATCGATCAAACCGGCGGCTGTTGCGACTTCGACTCCGACCGGTATGGCGTGCGCAAGGGGCTCCTCAAGCGCACCGTCGAGAACTTGCAAGCCATCGTGTCGCAGTTCGTGCTCCACTTCGACGGGTGCGTCAATTCGCGTTCGTGCTTCAAATCCATGCACAACCGCACGCGCCCCGGCGGCGGCACCGGCTGCGGCCTTTCCGCCCACTTCATGATCGACACCGACGGCACCATCTACCAGACGCTGGATCTCGCCGAGCGCGCCTACCACGCCGAGCAGGAGAATTCGATTTCCATCGGCGTCGAAATCTGCAACCGCGGGCGCTACAAGCCCGAGGAGATGAGCAAGCTCCCGGCCGAGTGGCGCACGCGGCCCCGGAAAGACGTCGTCATCAACGGCTTCAAGTACACGGCCTACGACTTTCGGCCCGAGCAGTACGAATCCATCGTGGCGCTCACGCGAACCCTCCTGCGCGTCTTTCCGAAGCTGAAGCCCGAGGTGCCCGAGCGAAACGGCGAAGTCATCATGGATACGCTGGAAAACCCGCTCGACTTTCATGGCATCGTCGGGCACCTGCACGTCGATCTCGACAAACAGAAGTGGGATCCCGGGGCCCTCGACTGGAAACGCATCCTGCGCGCTCTGCAAGGCTTCGTCTTTCCCATGCAGCTGCGGGCGTTCACCGAGGTGCCGCGCACGCGCGACGAGCTTCTGGCCGCACGCCGAGCCGCCTTCTTCAGCAGCGAAGAACGAGCCAGCGGCTTCTTTCCGCTGGCACCCGGTCGTCTGTTCCATTCCGGCGTGCACTTGCGCGGTCGTGCGGGCACCCCGGTGGTCGCGCCCACCCGCGGCCGCATCGTGGCCGCGCGCAAAGGCGAGTACCACGGCTCATCGACGTCCTTTGTGCTCCTCAAGCACGAGGTGGAGGTGGATGGCGAGATCGTCACCTTCTTCTCGCTGCTCGCGCATCTCGCTCTTCCAGCCGTGGGCCCCGAGAACCCCATTCCGTGGATGCAGTCGCTCCTGCAGGCCGACCGGGCAGAAACGCGTAAGGCCCTCGAGTCCGGACGCGTGGTCTTGCTCGACGAGCGCGCCGAAACCGGAGATCTGGTCGGATACCTCGGGGAAGTCCGCCGCGGGCCCGAGCAAGGTCCCGAGCTGCACTTCGAGATCTTCACCGCCGAGCGCCTGCCGGGCGACCTCGAGCGCGGCTTCCGAATCCTGAACGCGAGCGGTGACGGTCCGATCGCCCGCCGTGCGCCGCTGGTCGCCATGATCGACAAGAACGGCGACGGCCAGATTAGCGAGGCCGAGCTGACGTCCGTGTTTCATGGCAGTGATATGACCAAGCGGCAGGCACTCCGCCGCGCGGTCGTCCGCCACCGGCACGAATGGGGCAACCGAACCACGCTCGACGAGTTCGTCGGCCTACGCGAGCTTTCCAGCATTCCCGAGGCGGACCGTCGCCGGCTGTACGCCATCGCCATCGCGCCCTACATCTTCTGGGGCGACGCCCTCTCCGAGCACGCGGGACTGCCGCAGAACCAGATCATCTATTCGTACAACCCGATCACTTTTCTTCTCACGCTTGCCTCGCACGCGACCCACATCGATATTCCTTGGCCGCGCGATACGCTCACCGATGGTTCGCTGGAGCCTCGCCGACTGTCGCTGGTTCCGCTCTCGGATTGGACGAAACCGCCGCCTCCTCAGTTCCAAGAACTGAAGCTGCCGCCTCTCATCGGCAACGACCTGCGCCCCAAGCGCCGCGACGAAATTCCCCTCATCGAGCTCGCGCCCACGGATCAGCGTTAGCGCGCAGAAGACGCTGCTATCTTCCGCCGAACGTCGCGAGCACGTCGGCCAGCGATGCCTGACCCGAACCGAGAAGCTGTGCCTGCGCCGGCGTCAGCGATTGGACGGCTTTTTCATTTGCGGCGGCGACGCTCGTGTGGAGCGGCCAGAAGCGCTGGCTCTTGTGCTCGGGATTGGCAAGGTAAGCAAGCATCTGCGGCGGCGCTGGACCAAGTGCTAGCAAAAGTCGGGTCGATGTCCAAATCACCGACGGCATGAACGAGCCGCCACTCAGGTGGCGACGGATGAGCTCAAGCCAGAAGGCGCGCATGCCGTCGGTCGGTGTCGGGCATTCCAGCGTGATGGTCTGCTTGGCCGATTCCGCAGGCTTGGACAGTGCCTGCTCGCACGCCATGCCCAGCGTGTGCAGGGCGTAGGCGCCGCCTTCGTTGAGGCCGCCGATGGCAACCCGCAGCTCGAAGAAGCTCGACGCTGCCAACAAATCGTCGAGCGGCAACGCCGGCGCGCTTTGCTTGAGTGTTTCTTTGAGCCAATCCACCTGAGCGGCCAAGTCCTGCGCTGTCAGGCCACGGGCGGCTTCGGCGACGGTGATGGCTGCCTCGAAAAAGGGTCCGAAGATCGACGGCAAAAGCGGCAACGCCTCGACCATGGGCCGGCTTTCGAGGTGCACCGAAATCACCAGGGGAAAGGCACGGCCGACTGCATCTTCGCCCGGCATGAAGCCGCCGACGAAGACGTCACCCGACGGCGCGCACAGCAGGAACTGTGTGGGCTCTTGGGGTAAGTGCAAGCGTTCGCTATGCAGGCATTCGACGCCTTGCTGAAACCACTGGTCGAGCCCCGCCCGCTGGAACTCACCTGCGTTGATGCGAACGAAGTCGCGCTCGGCAAGGATCTTCCCGTAAAGCGCGGCAGTGGGCTCCCGGATCCGCGGCAACGAGTTCACATACATGGCCATCCCTCGCTACTTCCGACAAGAACCGCCGCCGTTGGTGATGCCTTTGGGCAGCGCGAACCTCTGAAAAATTTCACGAATGTTGTCGGGCTTGAAGTCGACCAAGATCCTGTTCTGGCCATTGGCCGAAGTATACGTAAGCGACACATAGTCGCCGTTCTTCGACGGGCTCATTCCCTGGGCAAGCAAATAGAAGAGTGCCCATTCGCCTTCGTCGCGCGGCCCGATGGCTTCCATCTCATCGTTCTTCACAAACAGGCGGAAATTTGCCCGGCGGACTGGCCACACGAACTCGTCCCAGCGATCGACGGCATTGAGCCCGGTAATTCTCTTGCTACCAAGGTCGAGGATAATCTTCGAATACTGCGCCGACGGGCGAATGTGCACGGCCACCGGCATCCCGACCTTGCCCGCTTCTTTCGCGAAAATTCTTCCGGTCAGCTCGGCCGCATGGGTGAGGAATTTGAGAAATTCGTCTCGGTAGTGGACCGCCGCGCCGTCCTTGAGCCGAAAGAGGGTCCCCACCTTCTCGATGTCGGACGAGAGCGAGTCCGTGTAGTACTGCCACAGCGTTCCCGTGCCGGGCTGGAAGAACTTCTCGATGTCGGCGACTTTGGCTTCGCCCAAGGCCCTGCCAGTGGCGAACGGATACTTGCCAGCCAGCAGTTGGTCGAAGGCGACGAAGACCGTCTCGCACCACTTGCGACTGGCCGAGTCGGCGCTGGCACCCACGACGGCCACCTCGGCACCACGCAACGGCGGCATGAGGATCTTTTCGAGCATGCCCTGCTCCCATCCTTGGTCGTCATAGCGGGCGATCAAATTCGACAGGTTGGTGCGTGCGGTGCGGATGGCGTTTGGAAACGTCTTGCCGTCTGGCGTTCCCTGCTCGCCCATCGCCGCACCAAGCTCGGTCAGGATCTGACCATACTGCTCGAAGCCCGTGGGTTTGACCGAGCCGAAACGCAACAGGCCTTCAAAGGCAGTCTCGACCTGCTTGGCACCGGGATCACGGTTGTCGTCGTCGGCCTTCTCGCCGCGCGGATCTTTAAGGTTCCTTTGCTGGGCTTTCTCCTCGGCCTTGCCCTTGAGGAAGCCCATCGCCTTGTCGCCGAGCGATTCCTCTTCCTTGAGGACGAGATTGTCATTGATGTTCTTCCACGTCGCTTCGAACGGCTTGTCCGCTACCAGCCTTTTGATGAGCGTGCGCGCTTCATCAAGGGACGTGGGCTCGCGCATCGACAGGGTGAGCAGAAATCGCTTCCATGCGCCCACGTACTGCACGAAATAGTCAGCCTTGATTCGTGCGATGGCGCGTGCGTCCTTGGTCTTGCGCTCCTTGCCCAAGATCCAAGAATTTTCGTCGTCGTCCTGGGCCTTCTCGAGTTGGTGAAGGCGCTTCTTGACCGCCAGATAGCCTTCGGGGGTGAAGGCGCCGCGGACGGCGACCTCCTTCTTGTTCTTGCCTGGCTGCTGCTGCGGGCTGAACAGAACCACCGCGCTGCCGAGCAGGTCGATGGTCTTGAGATCGCGCGGCATGCTCGGGTCGTTGATGATCTCGCCCAAGGGATCGTCGCC
>CAZTTW010000489.1:0-2470 GCA_964616265.1 uncultured Myxococcales bacterium
ACCGTCGTGTTGGCGCGTGCCACGTCCTCTACGGCGGACATTACATCTTGCATGACCTGGGTTCCTCCCACGGGGGCAGGGAGGTCCAGGCGCGAAGGTATCGGAAACGAGATCGTTGTTGTCATGGGGACTCCGAGTCGTTGTCGGACGATTGCGACCTACGGAAGCGAAGCGAACGCGAAACGGCGGTGTAGGCCGCAGCCAAATCGCTGGCGTCGACTGGCTCGTTGCCGAGAGCCTTGCCGTGGCCCTCCACGCCGTCGACGGCGGCGATGACGGTCGCCCAGTGCGGGCCGACCAGGTGCTTGTGGCCGATGCGTGCTTCCGCGTATTCGTAAAGGGTTCGCGCGCGGCCGGGCTCGCCGGCCAAAAGGTACATCTCCGCCGAGCGCAAGATGTGCTCGCCAAGGGCGTCGACGTCCATGCCTTCGACCCACGGAACGCTGGCGGCGAGAAGATTGCCGCCAAAGAGGGGCGCGCCGATGTCCAGCGCCTTCTCCGCGGCGGCGCGCACCAGCTCGATGGCCAGCACGCCTTCGGTGCGCGACGGCAGATTCAGATAGGCTTCCAGGCTTTCGTAGCCGCCATCGACGTCGGGAAATTTCAGCGCGAAAAGCACGAGGCGACGGCAGAGCACGCGTGTGTCGCCGTCGCAAATACGCGAGTTCGAGCGCATGGCCTCGAGCAAGCTGACCATGGAGTCCTTCACGGCACCGATGTACGCAGCGGCGCGCGCGGACCGCATCAGCATCTCGCCGTGGAGCGGCTCAGGCAACATGGTGGCGTCGAACGTGCGCTTGCGCAGCTCACCCAAGCAGGATCCACCGAGCTCGCATAGCCGCGCGACGGCCATTCGCCCATAGCTGCCGAAGCGCCCCGCCATGCGATACCAACCAGCCGCCGTCGCCGGATCGCCGGTGCGAAGTGAAATGTCGCCCAAGCGGAGAGAGGCGAGTCGACGGTATTCGCCTTGCAGCGCCGCGCGGAACTCGAGCGCTGCCTCGGTGAATCGGCCCGCCTTGAAGTGGCACTCACCGCGCGCCGGAGGCGTGTCGCCGGGGCAGGCGCTGCCGAACTTGAGCGCGATGGGATGATAGAAGAACCAAATCTGGTCGCCTTCTTCAGTCATGGGCAAGCCGCGCAACTCGCGGATTTCCAGGTATGGCTTGCCGTCGCCGGCATCGAGGCGGGCCTCGATGCGAGGTGTTCGGCATTGAAGCATGACGGTGTTCCCGGCGCGCGACAGGAAGGGGCAAAGGCGTGGGCTGCTGGTTGCAAACCGTTGGTAGATGGCACGCGCATCGATGCTGGTCACATCGATTTGCATCGCGAGCGAGTTCACCGACACCGACGCTCGCGTAATCGGCACCGCCATCGGCATGCGCTCGACCGCAGCCACGGTAGCGACGAACTCGGGCTCCGCATTGTCAGCCGGGGCGGCGAGCACGAGGAGCAGTGGAGCGAGCTGGAACATGTATCTGTCGCGTATGCACCTGTCGTGCCGATGGTGCGCGCGATCCTGGTTCAACTTTGCCGGGCAGAAAATCCCCAGCCAACAGGCGGACTAGGGCCTAGGCAAGATCGGTCGCGCTGCCGCAGCCGACGTCTTCGGCGTCAGGCACTTGTCGCGCTGACTGTGTCGCTCTGTTGGCGTGTCACCCTCATGGCGCAAGCGAGAGTGAAAGTCGGATCGGACCTGTGAGCACAGAGGACCTAGAGAACGCAGAGACGGAAGAGAATGGAACGGGCTCACGGTCCCCGCAGAGGCGTGCGCGGGCCTAGAAAGCTGCGTGGATTCCCGAAAACCCAACCCGTTCGACGGGCTAGGATTCTTCTAGGCTTCTTCGGCGGATTTTTCGACCGCGATGGCGGCCTTGCGACGCAGTTTCTCGACGAGCGTGGTTCGGCCCATGCCGAGCAGTCGTGCCGCTTCCTTCTTGTTGCCGCTCGTTTGGTTGAGGGCCATGCGAATGTAGGCTTCCTCGGTCTCGCGCAGGAGACGCGGCAGATCGACGGGCAATCGCAACTCGGGCAACGTGGGCGCCGCAGGAGATACCACCACGGGCGAGGTAATCTCGTCAGCGCTCGGCAGTGGAATGCCGGGGATGGCGTCGGAATCGTCATCCGGCAAAGGGCCAATGGCGATCTCGCCCGTTTCGGAGCGGGTTTGCTCTTCGGCGATGTCGATGATGGCGCCAGCACTTTCGACCTCGACGCAGGGCAGGCGCGGCGCGAGGTTGTCGGTGCCGCCGTCGCGGAAGGGGGGTGGCAAATCTGAAAGCCCAATGGTCGTGCTCTCGGCACATACCGAGAGGCGCTCCGCGAGGTTCTCGAGCTCGCGCACATTTCCCGGCCATCCGTAAGTTTCCAGCTGGCGAAGCACCGCAGGCGCCACCGGTCGCGACTCGCCATGCTTGTTCCAAAAATGGAAGAAGAGAGGAGCAATATCACTTGTGCGGTCGCGCAGCGG
>CAZTTW010000489.1:2570-4391 GCA_964616265.1 uncultured Myxococcales bacterium
TAGCCGAAGAGCTCGCTTTCGAGCAGGGCATCGGGAATTGCGGCACAGTTGACCGGCACGAAGGGACGCTTCGAACGCACGCTGCGCGTGTGTACCATGCGTGCGAAGACTTCTTTTCCGGTTCCGGTTTCACCGGTCAGAAGCACCGTCGCATCGCTACTGGCAATGCGTGAGCAAGCGCGAATGACGTCGACGATAGGCGAGTCGGAAGCACAAATGATTCCTTCTTCGTTGACGATGGGCTTGGACACCATGGAATTTTGGGGCCTGAAGGCAGTCATCTGCATCGATTCACCTTGTGCAGTTGGGACGTGCGGCCGCTGCGCCAGCCACCAGAACTGAATTTGTAGAAGACCCGAACCGGGCTCGGGACTACGATTTCGCCACCGAGCCCACCTAGGAGCCACAAGAAGAAGCGCATGAGCAGGTTCGGCTCTTGGTGAATGAAGAGCTCGCTAGAGTTTGCGCGCGACCGCATCTTTGATCCCCTCTGTAGCGCGGTGACAGATTTCCTCGTCGAAGCCGACCGCGCGGCGGGCTTCGTCGATGAGAAGGCGCGACCTGTCGAGCTCGTCGCGGCGGGTGTGGAACCCGACTTTGAAAGAAAGCGCATTCGCGAGACGCAAGATCTTCGCCAGGCTGGACGTGGGTGCTGGCTCGACGGCTTGCTCGATGGCGGCGGCAGCTTCCGGCGACAGTCCCCAGGAGCGGGCCAAGCGCGAGCCGGCTCGGGCGTGGCACCGGTCGAGGCAGGTGACCAGCATGTCCTCGCTGATGATCTTGCGTCCCTTGGCGTTGGTCATCACGCGCTCGATGTCGAAGAGCAGCGTGGCCGCAATGGGCTTGCCTACGTCGTGGAAGAGGCCGGCGCGATAGGCGGCAAGCACGCTGTGCTCGTCGGCGCCCCGGGCATGCACAAGTCGTTGCGCTATCAGCGCGACCGCCAGCGCGTGTTGCCACGGCTGTTTGCAGGCCGCCTGCAAGCGCGCGTTTGGCGATTCCAGAAGCGGGCGCAGCGCGATTTCGAAAAGGCCTGTGCGTACGCCTTCGGCGCCCAGGCGAGAAATGGCTTGCTCCGTCGAGCGGGACAGGGTGCGCGTGACGCCGCTCGTGTTCGCTACCTGCACGAGCTGGCCGGCGAGACGGGCATCGTTGTTCACCAGCGAGGCCATGCCACCAAAGGAGAAGTCGGGTGCGCCGAGCAGATCGAGGCAGCGCAAGATGGAGCGCGGCGCTTGGGGCAGATCGAGATCGGCGTCGGGCGCGGTCCGTGTCTTTACCGCTTCCACCAAGCCGTCGATCATGGCGCTCTTGTCGAAAGGAAGTGGAGCAGGCGCCAACGTGAAGACGTTGGCTCGAGATGCGGAAGGAGGCTCGGCGGGCGGCAGAGGCTGCGGGCGTACTGCCATGGGCTTCGGCGCGGGAGTCACCACGACCGGCGTCGGTGTCGGGCTGTAGTTCGTGGGCGCCGAGGCCAGCAAGGTCGACGAAGCAGGTGCGAGCGAAACCGGAGGAGGCGTCAGCACGTGCGCGAGCGCCTCGTTCGCCACCGTCGACGCTCCGGCGTGCATTCCGGTGGCAAGCAAGACGGCGTCGCGAAGCTCGCGCATCGAAGCAAACCGTTGCTCCGGCTTCTTGGCCATAGCGCGAAGGATCACGGCGCTGGTCGCAGCGGAAAGCGAGGGATTGATGACCTGGGGCGACGGCGGCATCTCCTGCACGTGGCTCATGATGAGCCGACCGGCGGTTTCGGCAGTGAAGGGCAGGCGGCCCGTCAGCACCTGGAAGAGCACGACGCCGAGCGAGTAGATATCGCTGCGA
>CAZTTW010000490.1:0-4385 GCA_964616265.1 uncultured Myxococcales bacterium
GAATCTGTTCGATGCGCGGGCCCGTCGGCGCCGCGTACTTGAGGCCGCGATCCACGTAGCGCTTGCCGTCGCGATCGATGAGCTTCTCCACGCCGCCCACCGCGTTTGCGATCTTACGCAGCTCGCCCGCCGATGGACCTTTCACGGCGATATCGACGAGCTGAAGCGACACGCGACGTTCTTTGAAGAAGCGTTCGGCCTTTCGGGTGTCCGGACATTTCCTGGTGCCGAAAATCTGAAGGTTACTGATGGGCATGGGGACGGCGAGGCTAGCATCCTGCCTAGCATCCTGTCCTGCCGGGGCACGGCCAAGCGCCGACGCTCGCGCAAGACCACTTGCCCTCGGAGCACACGCAATAGCCTATTTTGGCGGTCTTCGTGCCGTCGTAGTAACCCGTGCCGCTGCTGCTGCCGCAAGTTTTGCAGTCTTCGATGGAACATGCCGTTCCCGCCGTGGGCGGAGCAGCCGCGCAAGCTGCGACGGAGCTCACGGCGTAGCACCTATAGTCGACCGAAGAAGAAAACGTGCAGAGTCCTTCGACGTACTTGCCGCCCGCACAGGACAGGACCTTGTAGCCTTGCGACTCGGGGCCACAGTACTTGTAGCAAAAGACACCGGCAGGGTGGCAGGCGGCATCCGCGCTTTCCGTCGTGCACGCGGCTCCGGGAAGTGCAGGCGTAGGCGGGGAGGTCGCCTTCCCCGTCGAGCCGCCGCTGCCCTTCGCTCCAGCAGACCCGCCACCCGACGCGGTCGCACCGCCGGCCGCACTCGTACCACCAGACGCAGTCACACCGCCGGCCGCGCTCGTACCACCAACCGCCGTCGCCCCTCCAGCCGCGACCCTGCCACCCAACCCACTATCTGCGCCGCTAGTCGTACTGCCACCCGAAGACAGCGCGCCACCACCATCTTTGCCACCCGCGCTCGTCGTGCCGCCCGTCGCGGAAGCCGTGCCGCCGGTCGAAGTAATATTACCCGCATCCAAAGCGCCAGTTCCGCCTGCGACCGAAGATCCTCCCGTACCCGTTACGCCACCAGCTCCCGTGCCTGCGCCGCTCCCGCCGCCTCCGCCCGCGCCGCCCGTGCTCGCTGCATCCGAGGAACTCCCGCCGGAACAAGCGGTTTGATCGAGTTTCGGCACGAAGGGACAGTCATCAATAGCGGGAGTATCCAAGAGGACTTCGAAAATTCTGGATCCGTCGGTAACTGAATCGATACGAACCACGCCGTCGGCAACGCGTACGGCTTGTGCCAAACCGCGCACGTGGATTCGGAGGGCGCCGCGGATGGAGTCGGGATGAACCAGAATCGTTCCGAGGTCTCGGCTGTTCGCTCTCACCAGCGGGCCACTGCTTGGCATACGAACGTTGTCCCAAATCTCACCGCTATCGTCCCAGGCCCAGATGCGCAATTCGTCCGGGATCGGGCTCGCCTGCGCACACTTCACGTCCAGGAGCACAGCACCAGGCTCGACCACGGACGTTGGCGATCGACAGGCGACCGCGGCCGAGAAGAGAACCACCATGCTCGCCCATGGCGAGAACGCTCTGCCGCCTGTCACCGCGAGTCCGAGCGCCGTGTTTGCCATTCTTCCGCTCTGCATCGACCGAAATAGCCGATTGCTGAAGAGCCCGACCACGACGGGCGCGGTCGCGTTCCGTAAAGGTGAAGGCTGACACAATAGCGGCCATGATGCTACGAGGCGCTAGCGTGGCTTTGGGCTTCTCGGGCAAGATTTCTGACTCTCGACGCGTGACCGAACTGCCATGACTCCATACGATTCAATCGGCATCGGGTACACGATCGCCAACCGGACGGCAGAATCGCCCGGGCGATTCGCGCGGCAATCGGAGACGTCGGGACGTTGGTCAACGTCGGCGCAGGCTCGGGCTCCTACGAGCCGAGTGACGTCGCGGTTACTGCCGTGGAGCCGTCTTCGACGATGCTTTCACAACGTGAAGGTCAGAAGGCGTTGATGGTCCGGGCCGTGGCGGAGCGTCTACCGTTCAGAGATGCGACGTTCGACGTGGCGCTTGCAGTGTTGACCGTGCACCACTGGCAAGATCTAGAAGCGGGCCTGCGGGAAATGATTCGCGTCGCTCGGCAACGTGTGGTCCTCTTGACGTGGAATCCTCGGCACGCCGGCTTTTGGCTTACGCGCGACTACTTCCCGGAAATGCTCAAGCTCGACCAACCGATTTTCCGGACATTTGCGCTCTCGAAGCGGCTCTTGGTGGCGCACAGGTGCACAAGATCCCGATTCCTGGTGACTGTACCGACGGCCTTCTCGGTGCATACTGGAGGAGACCGGCAGCCTATCTGGATCCAGAAGTCCGGGGCGCAATTTCGACGTTTTCGCGAATGGGAGACCCGGCTGCGGGGCTTGCCAAGCTTCAATCCGACCTTCAAGACGGCACCTGGCTCAAGAGAAACGAGTCCATTGCGTCTTGTGAAGAGATTGACCTCGGTTACAGGCTGATAGTCGCCACCGTTCACGTTCGGGCGTAATGTCGAGAGGCCGGGTCGACGGCCACCTTCAATGCGAAACATCTGTGTCTACTGCGGTTCAAGTCCGGGAGCTGATCCTCTCTTCATGACCAGCGCCAAGGCGCTCGGGCGGGCTATTGCGGAGACCGACCGCGTGCTCGTGTACGGCGGCGCAAAGGTCGGGCTCATGGGAGCTCTTGCCGACTCGGTTCTCGCCGCTGGCGGCAAAGTCATAGGCGTAGTCCCGCGCGCGCTCGTCGAGAAGAACGTTGCTCACGAGTCGTTGACGGAGCTGCACGTGGTTTCCAGCATGCACGAGCGGAAGGCCATGATGGCGGAGCTTGCCGACGCTTTCATTGCGATGCCTGGCGGACTTGGAACTCTGGAAGAGTTCTTCGAAATGTGGACCTGGGCGCAGCTGGGTTTCCATCAGAAGCCGCTGGGCCTTCTGGGCGCTCAGAATTTCTTCGCACCGCTTCTCCAATTCCTGGACGTTCTCGTGGCGCAGAGGTTTCTCCGGCCTGAACATCGGCAACTGCCTTTTGTGGAGCAGGATCCGAGTCGGTTGCTACAACTCCTTGAGGGCTACACAGCCCCAATCGTCTCGAAGTGGATCGATCGCAACGAGGCATGAGCAGCCGAGAAGAAGCAAAGAGTCCGCTTCCGCTTGCGCCACGCCGGTGAATGGGCAATCGTTGATGCTTCCCTATGAGCATGCGCGGCGAAAGCACGGCGTCCCACGATGGCGAATGAATTTCGCTGCGAGCAGTGCGGGACGGTCAGCGACGAAAAGCCGACCATCATCCGGTTTTCGTACAAGCTGATCGATGGCAAGGACGGGGTCGAGCTGATCTACCTTTGCTCGTCGTGCGACTGCATGCTGCCCAAGACCAATCCCGTCCGGCGCGGCAAGTTGGTGCAGCTGTTCCAAAGCCTGTATCCGAACCGCGAGTTGATGCCGGAAAAGTCCTCGCATTAACCCCACTTGCGCGTGCCGTTCATGGTCCTTGCCGAGCGACCGCGATGGTGATACGTGGGCATGGGCAAAAATGCGCCCCACGCATTCCACGTCCCACCAAACCAAGGAGAAGTTAATGACCAAGTACGTCTATTCGTTCGGCGGCGGCAAGGCCGACGGCAACGAATCCATGAAGAACCTGCTCGGTGGCAAAGGTGCCAACCTGGCGGAAATGGCAGGCCATCCTGCGCTGAAGCTTCCGGTTCCCCCCGGTTTCACCATCACCACCGAGCTTTGCACCTACTACTACGCCAACGGCAAGACCTACCCGGCCGAGCTGAAGGACGAAGTGAACAAGGCCATGGCCGCTGTCGAAGGCCTGATGGAGAAGAAGTTCGGCGACGCCAAGAACCCGCTTCTCTTGTCGGTTCGCTCGGGCGCGCGCCGCTCGATGCCCGGAATGATGGACACCGTCCTCAACGTCGGCCTCAACGACGTCACCATCCAGGGCCTGATCGAGAAGACGGGCAACGCGCGCTTCGCGTACGACGCCTACCGCCGCCTGGTCATGATGTACTCGGACGTCGTCATGGAGAAGGCCGCCGGCATCGAGCCCAAGGACGGCAAAGGCATCCGCAAGGTGCTCGACGAGCGCCTCGACGCCGTGAAGAAACAGAAAGGTTACAAGAGCGATACCGACTTGACGGTCGACGACCTCAAGGCTCTCGTCGTCGAGTTCAAGAAGATCGTCAAGGACGTCCTTGGCCAGCCCTTCCCCGACGATCCGCAGGATCAGCTTTGGGGCGGCATCGGCGCCGTGTTCGGCAGCTGGAACGGCAAGCGCGCCGTCGACTACCGCCGCATCGAGAAGATTCCGCACGAGTGGGGCACCGCCGTCAACGTGCAGTCCATGGTGTTCGGCAACATGGGCAGCGATTC
>CAZTTW010000491.1:0-4384 GCA_964616265.1 uncultured Myxococcales bacterium
GAATGGTAGATGGAAGGGCATTCTAAGAACACCCGACGGCAACGTGCTGCAAGTCATCTACAACTTCAAGGTAGACGGCGAGCAACTGACAGGCACCGCGGAGTCGCCGGCCGGAGTCGTCACCGTGGACAACGGCAGTATCACCGTCGACGCGTTCTCCTTCAAGCTGACCGTCGACGGCAATGACTACCCGCACGCCGGCAAGATCGCAGCCGACACCTGCGAGTTGGACATCGATTTCGGAGGCCAATCGATCCACACCACACTGGGACGCGACTCTTCTCAATAGCAGCCGCGAAAGAATGTCGGTGCCGATGCTCTGGGGGCTTGCCCAACAATTAGCGTCCAGCCAACAATTCCCGCGAAAATCCGGCCGCCGGCCACTCCAATCATCGCGTCAATCTCAATTATTGGGCAAAGCCGCTAGGCATGGACGCGGATGCCCTACCCAAGAACGAGCTGACCAAAAAACGATGGGACTGCCACTACGGCGCGCCCAATGCTGGATGGCTTTGCGGCCAGTGGCATGAACCATGTCGCGTTTGTGCGGGCACGAGGCGTGAGCGTTCAGCGGTTGCAGTGCTCCGACCGAGGCGTAATGATTCTACCGTAATCGATCCACCTCGCGATCCCTACGCCATCGGTCAAAGCATTAGTAATCGCAGCCAGCTGGCGGCCTATTGGTCGTCGGATCAACGAGGTCGGTGCATGACCGGCACTCCATGGCGACCGTGGTACCCGCGACCAGTGGACCTGTATTCATTTCTTCTCGGGTCCGCACGACGTTGAGCAACTGTCCATTGTAGGCAACTTGACACTTCGTCATGTCAGTGGTGAGCTGCCAGCAGTCCGCTTGAATGTTATCAGGAGTGGCGCTCGACACGCACGCCGGCATTCCGTTTGGGTTTTCGACGTAGGTCACGCCGTAGGGGTCCTTGGGATCGGGTGTTCGGTAGGCCACGCGGCAGTTTGGCTGCCCAGTCGTGGGATCTTTCCACAGTTTATAGTCAACGCACGGGTCCTGCATCCTTGTGGTGATGGTGTCGCCGATGGTCTTCATGAGGTTCGTGAAGTCAGTCTCGCAGATACTGAACTTCAAGCCATTGTCTCCGAACTGGTCGATGAACTTGGACATGCGCAAACCGGGCGTGGCTCCCCAGCCAGCGGCGACCCGGTCGAAATTGGTGGTCGTCTCCGTGGTCGCGGCCACTGGCCGGTGGTCTGGATCGTAGCAAACCGGCCAGGTATCCCAGATCGTAGGATGGGCTGCATCTGCGGCGTTAGGGTTGGGGATCAGGTCAATCTTGTACTGAGCCTGCGAAGGGTCGGTCCCGGAGAGAGGCCAGCCGAAGATACCTGCCACGAGGACCTGCGTTGGGTCGCTCTTGAGGCTCTTGATTTCGTTCGCCAGATCAACCACATCCTTCATGGGGTTGCAGGCGGTCGGCTGCGACACATCTTCCCCGTGCGTGCAGTCGTCGCTGTCACCCGAACGGGCTTCACAAAACGTCAAGGGCGCAGTGAAAGACGCGGAGGTCGGATAGCCAGGCGGCGGGCTGGAGGTGCTGTTGCCATTGCACGCGTAGGCTCGTGTGTAGCAGCGGAGATTTGCGGATTCACCGCGCAACGACGGAATATCGCCGAATATGGCGTCGTTCGGATACGCGGAGCAGTCATCCTCGTCGCTCAGGAAGACCAAGCCCAGGTAGGCATTGGGGCGTATCATTGTGTGCTGGGCATCATTGGCGTCGCCCAGGCCTCCAGCTACGAGTGCGAATTCATAGGCCTGCAACTGGTGCTGCTCGCCACAGCCGCCGGTCCCCAGACCCGAGGCCAGGCACTGAAACACGGCGCTGATATCGCCCGCGAAATTAACCGGCGCACCCTTGGCGTATTCGAGATACGTGGCATCGGCGCTGCTCACGCCGCAACCCGTGGCGCCAATCATCTGAAACCGGCCTAGGTCCCCATACTTAGATTGGGTCCCGTCGGGCAGCGTCTTGGGACCGCAAGGTCCACTCGAATAATGACCGCCGGTTCCTAGATCGCTGTCGATGATGGCGACGCGCAGATCGGGCAGGGTACCGTTGCTGGGAGCCTTGAGCGCGTTCATCAGGCTGGAAAAGCGAGCATTCAGCTTCGCCTGCTTGGGCGCCATGGACGGCGAGTTGTCGATCATGAACACCATGTCGAGGGGACGCTGGGGCAACATCCCAATATAGGGGGATGCTATCGGGTGAACCCGCGGCACTGGCTGCGTGAGCGGCTGCGATGTACAGGCACACCAGGCGAGTGGCAAAGTAGGAAGTGCTCTCGCCCATCGGAGGGGCCTCCTGCCCAGAATGCGGAGCTTCGAATTGCGAATCATGAAAGGCCTTCCCGTGGTACCTCACAGCAAGAGGTAGGCCAAAGGAAACACTAGAAAAGAGTTTGTATCTGCTGTGTTTGTCCGGTCCCAGCGCCAATTGGGTTGGCCTCACCGGCAACCAGGTTGCGATAGGCAAGCGCGGCCTCTTCATCCTGTGTCCATAGCCCTGCAGGACCATGTGCGGCGACCACCATCTGATTCCAGGCTATCGGGTGTGGCTGCTCCGAGGCGCTATCCAAGGCGCTGCCCACGCGCGCGTTCCGCAAGGATGGAATCACTACCCCACGGTCGGAGTATTTGGCAAGGTCTCGCCGGAGAGAATCGTATCGGTCCTCTACGCCTCAGGCCTTCGCAATTGATTCGTGTTTCACATTCTACCGCACGCTTCGGGCTGAAAGAGCGGAAGCGCAGGACAAGTGACGGTGGTCTCTATCGTGAAATCGCCGTGAATCACCAGGACCAGGCTTCCGGATGCAGCACAGTCGACCTTGGCGGCGTCAATACTCAGCATGTACGGACCCGCCCCCGACACCGTCGATGCCACACTGACATCGAACCGACCGGACGCAGTGTTCACCGTCGCTGAGTCCAACGCGAAACCTGTAGGCACTGTGAGGTAGACAGCGACTGCCTTTGCCTTCGCGGGTGGTTGAGTCTTACCAACCACGCAGGTGAGCTTTTGCGATTGCTCGTCTTGGGTAACATCCACGAGATGACATCGAGGAAGGGAGGAGCGTCCGCCTGCCAACGCCCAGGCCGGAAGACACAGGCAGGCTGCGACCGCAACGAAAAGTCGATTCCCCTTCACAACATTCAAAGTATATCACCGTCCGCGAGACGGGAGGGTGTTGGCGCTCAAGAACGATGGGCAGGGAAGGTTCAGCGCTGAAAACTCCTCGGTCGCTGTATGATCTGCGACTGCTTGTGGCGGGGTGCGGATCGGTCCTTTCCAATCGTTCGCGGTCGGGGTCGAACGCGAATCCTTGTGACGTAGGTCGGTTCCCTCGGGTGATGATGTCGACGTTTTCACCGGACGAGTTGCGGAACGGTTCTGGAACCCTGGGAGACGAGAAATCCCACTGGACCGACGACGCCGAACGAGGGGACTCTACCGACGACGTTTAAAAATCGTTAGGGTACGGGGAGTTTGGGGACGTGGGGACGGGGATCGCACCGGGGTCCCCAGCTCAAGCCAGGCAAAACTCTTGCGCAACCAACCTCCCAAGCCCGGCGTGAGCGGCGTTCAGGGGGCCAAGCGGCGTGGTCCTGTCGCTTACCTGTCGCCCACCAAGATCGGTCCGTGATTGGGTGGCCACGCGATGGCGACGTCAGCCGCGATCTCCGGAGCCCGCGCTATGGACTTGATCTGCCAGGTCATATTGTCGCGGCCAACTTGACCTCTCTGATCATGTTTGACCAGCCGAGGCCTTTGTAGGATTGGTTGTTGGGGCATCATCACAAAGTCACGACCACGGAGTCGGTGGCCATTACCAACGACAAGGAGACACACCTGAGCGTCTACGTCCTTTTGCCAACTGACCTGAAGTTGTCGGTTGACCACGGCGAGGCGATTGTCCGGAAGTACCTCACGGACCACGGAGCAGCCTCGGAGCTGTACGACGGCACGAATCCGGGACCGCACGATGATGTGACACCAATGGATGTCTTGGCGTTGAACGCGCTGAACGCATTTGTGGGGACAGCGCCGATGGAGCCGATGTCGGCTCTTTGGGGCAAGCGCACCGCCATCCAGAACAAACTCGCCCAGGTTCGCCTCAGCCATTCGGACGTCACCGGCCTGACCGACGATGAGGTGCGCTCTGAAACGGACAAGGTAAGCCAAGTTCTGACCCTCATCGAGCACACGCCTGGATGGGGGCCGACACGAGCTGCCAAGCTCCTTCATCGGCTTCGCCCAGGTTCAGTGCCTATATGGGATGAACTTGTCGGGGAATGGTACGGGGGGTGGTTACAACCCTGGACTGATTACCTCCAGGCCGTGTTTTCCGACGTCCG
>CAZTTW010000492.1:0-4374 GCA_964616265.1 uncultured Myxococcales bacterium
AGATCCCCAGTGACGAGCCCGGCATGTCGCCGCTGGAGATCTGGTGCAATGAATCGCAAGAGCGCTACGTGCTGGCCATCGCGGCTGAAAAGCTGGCCGCCTTCGAGGCGCTTTGCCGGCGCGAGCGTTGCCCGTTCGCGGTGCTTGGCCATGCGACCGACGACGGCAAGCTGGCGGTCAGCGATGCGCATTTCGGCACTCAGCCCATCGATATGCCGCTGTCGGTGCTGCTCGGCAAGCCACCGAAGATGACCCGCGACGTGAAGCGCGTCTCCGTCGAGCAGAAGGCGTTTGGGGCAGCCGACATCGCCCTCGACGACGCCATCGCGCGCGTGCTGCGCTTGCCTGCGGTCGCGGACAAGACCTTCCTCATCACCATCGGCGACCGGACAGTCACGGGACTCATCTCACGCGACCAAATGGTCGGGCCGTGGCAAGTTCCCGTCGCGGACGCTGGCGTGACCGCGACCAGCTACGACGTCTTCACGGGCGAGGCCATGGCCATGGGCGAGCGGACGCCCGTCGCCTTGCTCGACGCCGCGGCCTCGGTCCGGCTGGCGATCGGCGAAGCAATCACAAATATCGCCAGTGCGCCCATCGCCGCTATCGGCAACGTCAAGCTCTCCGCCAACTGGATGGCGCCTGCCGGTCACCCTGGCGAAGACGCGCGCCTTTACGACGCCGTTCGCACGGCCGGCGAAGAGCTGGCGCCGGCGCTCGGCATCGCCATTCCCGTGGGCAAGGACTCGATGTCCATGAGCACCGTGTGGCGTGAAGGCGGAAACGAAAAACGCGTGACCGCCCCGCTCTCTCTCATCGTCAGCGCCTTCGCACCGGCGACCGATATTCGCCGCGCGCTCACGCCGCAGCTGCGCACCGACCGAGATGATACGACCTTGCTTCTGGTCGACCTGGGCGGGGGCAAGAATCGGCTGGGCGCCTCGGCACTCTGCCAGGTCTTCGGCCAGCTCGGCGACGTGCCTGCAGATCTCGACGATCCCGACCGACTCAAGCGTTTCTTCGCGGCGGTTCAAGAGCTGTCGGCCGCGCGAAAGATTCTCGCCTACCACGATCGCTCCGACGGCGGACTCTTCGTCACCTTACTGGAAATGGCGTTTGCTGGCGGCACCGGCCTGCAAATCGACGTGCCGGCCGGAGACGCTCTCGCGCACCTCTTCAGCGAAGAGCTGGGCGCGGTTCTCCAAATTCGCGCCGTCGATGTCCCTGAGGTGCGGGCATGTTTCGCCCTTCACGGTCTCGGCAATTTCGTCCACGATTGCGCCACGCCGGTTTCTGGCGACGACATCGTCATTCGCCAAAACGGCAAGCCTATCTATTCGGCTAAACGTTCCGCCCTACGCGCCATCTGGTCCGAAACCACGTTGGCCATGCAAAGGCTGCGGGACGAGCCGACCTGTGCCGCCGAAGAACAAGAAAGCCGTTGCGACGCGAGCGATCCCGGCCTGTGCCTGCGCCCGAGCTTCGATCCCCAAGCCGACGTGGCGGCGCCCTTCATCGCCCGTGGCGCGCGCCCGCGCGTGGCCATTCTTCGCGAGCAAGGCGTCAACGGTCAACTCGAAATGGCCGCCGCATTCACCCGCGCCGGCTTCGACGCCGTCGACGTGCACATGAGCGACATTCTCGCCAGTCGTATGACTCTCGATTCGTTCCGGGGCGTGGCTGCGTGCGGCGGTTTCTCGTACGGCGACGTCCTCGGCGCTGGCGAAGGCTGGGCGAAGTCCATCCTTTACAGTCCGCGCGCCCGCGGCGAGTTCGAACGCTTCTTCGCCCGCCCGGACACCTTTACGCTCGGCGTGTGCAACGGATGCCAGATGGTTTCCAATCTCAAGGAGATCATTCCCGGCGCAGACCTGTGGCCGCGCTTCGTGCGCAACCGCAGCGAGCAATTCGAAGCCCGCGTGGCGCTGCTGCGCATCGAGAAGAGCCCGTCGGTGCTTCTGGGTGGCATGGCCGGCTCCCTGGTTCCCATCGCCGTCGCCCACGGCGAAGGCCGCGCAGAATTCACGTCGACCGAGGCCTGCGCAGCCCTCGACACGTCGGGTTTGGTTGCAGCCCGCTTCGTCGATCACCAGGGCACCCCCACCCTCCATTATCCCGAGAATCCCAACGGTTCGCCCAGCGGCATGACCGCCATCGCGTCCCGCGACGGGCGCGCCACTCTCATCATGCCCCACCCCGAGCGCGTCTTCCGCACGGTGCAGATGTCGTGGCATCCCGACGACGCGAGCGAGGATTCGCCGTGGATGCGTCTCTTCCGCAACGCGCGCGTCTTCGTCGGCTGACGTCCTCCTTTACCAGCAAAGACGGTCTGCAAAGATGGATTGTGCAAATGCACAATCCAGGCTAGGACAGCGGCGGCCGTCGGCGCGACGGTCACCGCCAGGATCCGATCAACCCGATCAACCCGACCAACCCGATCGCATTGTCCTGGCCAGTGCGATCCCATGCCTATGATCGTGAGGACCCCATGACCATTTCTTCGCTCGCTCGCTCTCTTGCCGTGATGGCACTCTCCGCCCTGCTCGTCGGATGTGCCGGCACGACGTGGTCGCAAGTGCAGACCGCGCCCGGCTACCAAGCGCCCAAGCAGACCAAGGTTGTCATCATGGTTCAGGCCAACGGCGAAGGACTCGCCGACGCGGTGGCCGAGCTGAAGGCGTCGCTGGCATCGGAGCTCTCGAGCAAAGGCATCACCGCGACTTTCGTGCAAGCGCCGGACGGCACGCCCATGACCGAGGTGACGGTGGCCGAGTGGGATCCCGGATCGCGCGGTCTGCGTTGGCTCGGTTTCGGCGGTGGAGAAGGCCACATCCTCGTGCTCGTGAAGAGCCCAACGGCGGCGGGGCAGCCCGGCTACAGCGGCACGGCTCGCGGCTACGTCAAGGCCGGCTGGTTCGGCGGCAGCTCGCTCAACTCTGCCTCCGAAGCGGGCATCGCCATCGCCGACGCGATCGCGACCGGCAAAGCCGAGTAAGCGCCGTTTCGATCAAGCAACAGGGCGGAGTGGGCAGGACCTGCTCCGCCTTGCGGTTTTCGGGCTCCCGAAATCAAGCTATGCTCTGCCCCATGTTCGCAACTCTGGTTTGGACCTTGCTCGTCGCGGGGGAGCCCGCCGCCAAGCTCGACACGCATGTGGCGAGAGAGATGACCGACGCCATCGTGGCAGTGAACAAGGCGCTCGGTCTCGAAAGTTGGACAGTTCGTGGCCAAGAGCCGTGCGTGGATCGCGGCGGCCTCGAGGCGACCGCCAAAGACGTCAAGGCCGACGATGCTCGCCGCTGTGCTGAGAGCGCGGTTGCCCATGGGCTCCCCGGGCTTGGCAAAGACTACGTGCTTGGTATGCCGATGGCCGACATCGGTCCGGTCACCGTCTTTGCCATCGGCATCGATGCCGCCGATGGCTTTGGCGCCTACTCCTGCGATCCGTCGCGAAAATGCGCACCGACCAAGCTGACCGCCACGTCGAAGCAGGCCAAGCGACTCGCCGAGCGCTACCAGCGGGCGTGCGCGAGCAGCAAGACGATTTGGTTGCCCGCCCGCGAGAATGTTTGCAAGGACATACCTGTGGTCGACAATTCCGTCGAAGAACAAGCCGCGCCGCCCGCCACGCCCCCAAGCGACAAGAAGAAAACGTCAAGCGCGCCGGCCAGCTCCGCACCACCGACCGTGAAGAAATAGACAGCGCACCACCAGCGGCGAAGAGAAAACCGCTACTTTTCCTAGCGGGCCATGGGCTTTCCGCGGAACACAACGCATCGCCGTGCCGGGCAGCGAAAGCAAATTTGCAGTAGTCATCCACGGCGCGCGCGACTATTGTCTCGCCCGAACTTCCCAGGATTTACACGGAGACAAGACCCATGGCTAAGTTGACCGGCAAAGCTCTAGTCGCGCAGGGCGGTGGCCCGACCGCAGTGATCAACCAAAGCGTCGTAGGCGTTGTCCTAGAGGCTCGCAGGTTCCCGCAAATCACGCACGTGTACGGCGCGCGCCACGGTGTGCGCGGCGTCCTCAACGAGGATTTCCTCGATCTGTCCGAGGCCACGGTGCAGAACCTCGAAGACGTGGCGATCACGCCCGCTTCCGGTCTTGGTTCCACGCGCGACAAGCCCGACGTCGAGTACTGCAAGAACATGTTCAAGGTCCTGCAGGCGCACGATATCCGCTACTTCTTCTACTGCGGCGGCAACGATTCGTCCGATACCTGCCGCATCGTCAACGAGCAGGCCAAGGCCACCGGCTACGACCTCGTTTGCGTGCACGTTCCGAAGACCATCGACAACGACCTGGCCGGCGGCACCGATCACTGCCCCGGCTTCGGCTCGGCAGCAAAGTTCGTGGGCCAGGCCTTCGCGG
>CAZTTW010000493.1:0-4373 GCA_964616265.1 uncultured Myxococcales bacterium
GAGCGCTCCAAGAATCCCGCCGTCACCAGCATGATATTGGCCTCGGTCGGGTCAGACGAGGGCGGCTTGGGCGATGTCTGAGCCGCCCACGTCGTTGCAGCAAGCACGACGCCCAGTCCGACGGGGACAATCATTAGAAGAACCCTGGTTGTGATTCTCAAGATGATGCCAGCGTCTTACAGCACTGAGATCTGTCGAGCAGGGCAGAGTAATGCATGGCCATGGAACATGGCGCTCCGACAAAATATTCCATAAGAACTCAACCTTTCACGGCGGTATCGCCATTACTTGCCGAGCGGCTGGTGTTGCTGGGACAGACCCGTTTTCCGGGCGAGCCATTCGAGATGTACCTGCGGAGCGGCTTTCGTGGCCATGTCCAATGGTGCAGTCGCCCGCAATGGAGCGGTACAGGGCAGGGCCATTGACGATCTCGATGCGCTCCGCACTCGCCAGCAACGGATCAGGCGAGCACGTCTTTCCCATGCGAGACGCATCTTTCTTCGTGGAATTTGTCGGGATGACAACGGTAGCCAGCGCGCGGGTTATAGGAAACGCCAGGCCAGGTTGACCGGGGAGGTGTCGTCGGTCATTTTTTGCTTGCGATTGGGTGAAAGCACTATGGCGCGAAAAGCAGCGATGATTCGGAAATCGCGGATCGGCAACGGTGCGTGCGCAGCCAGGTGTCGGCGCGCGCCGATGGCAGCGTGGGCATGGTGGGCCGTGACGGGAGGCCTGTTCGTGGTCTCTTGCGCAACGAGCACGAGCACGCATCCGGACGCAAGCTCAGGCAGTGCCCCGGACGGTGACATGGACGAACTCGTCGCGCCCGTCGATGGGATCAATGCGAGTGACGGCGCCTCTCGCCGGTCGCCATCTGCGCACGGGGTCTTCGTTCCCGTCACCTTTGACAGCAACTGGACCTCGACCGCGACCCAGGCGCTGGCAGTATCCGACGTCGATGGCATCGCAGTCGACTTGGCATGGACCGACATCGCGGCGACTTCGACCAGGACCTATGACTTCACCAAGCTCGATCCGTTGTTGCAACTCGCTCGTGCTGCTGGCAAGGGTGTCGAGCTCTCTGTCATCGCTGCAGGCGGAACGCCGTCGGCCTGGTTCGATCCCCAGTCCCTCATTCATCTTCAATACAGCCCCCACAACGGCGCGACCGACCGATGCTACGACACGATTGCGCCGCCACCCTGGGACGTTTTCTACCTGGCCGCATGGGACGACATGACCAGCCAGCTTGCCGGTCATATCGCTTCGGGCGGCTATTCCAACACCGTGGTGGCCTTGCGCCTGACCGGGCTGAATGCTTCGACGGCCGAAACACACCTGCCGGCGCAGTCTCCGGCAAAGCTGACTAATCCGCCGGCGTGCCTGACCATCGACAGTGTCGCCGTTTGGCAAGCCGCGGGATACACCCCGGCCAAGATCCAGGCCGCCTGGTCGGCCATGGTCACGTCCTGGGCGACCCATTTCCAGGGGTTGCCCTTCGAACTGGTGTTGTGGCCCGGTACCAACGATCGCTTCCCGCCCATCGACGAGAGTGGCACGGTTGTGACGCCCAAAGCAGCAGAGGATCAATCCCGGTACGACGCCATGGTGGCCGAGGCTGCGCACCAGCTGGGCTCCCGCTTGATCGTGGGCACGTGGTTTCTCATGAGCGGAACGGCGGCCGATGCGGTCACGGTCGGCTATGCCAATCAGTACGGCATCGGGACCCTGTGGCAGACCAATCTGTGGTGGCGATCGTATGAGAACCTCAACCGCGGAACCGTGGCGGGCGCCGCTGCGTGCGGGGGCACCTTGCAGGCCCCCGTTCAATGCACCGATGAGACATTTCTCGACGAACTCGACCAGGGTGTCCACCCGACTGGCCTGACCGTGCCAGGCTCAGCCGGAGCCACGCGCGTGATCGAAGTGTTCGTTCCGGATCCGACGCTCTATCCAGACGCCACCCACGTCGTCCATCAGGCGCTCACGCAGTGACTCGCTGTCAGCGGTAGGAGATCGTCCAAACCGCAGACCGCCGCGGACCATGCCGGCTATCGCCTTGCAGATCTCGTTTGGTGCGCCAAGACATCAGCGAACGGATTGATTTCAAGAAGGTCCGCGACCCAATCTGGCACCGGCTGAATTGGCGGCGCACCTGGCCCAGTGGTCCTCATGGATCGACCAAGGTGCCCAGGCGGGTCACATGCTTCCGGGAGGCGAACCCCTCGAGCTTGACGGCAAGACAGCCCCTCGCCAACGGCAAAGTCCTGCTCCTTCGCTCGGCCCGATATGTACTGGCCGGCCCACGGGGTCCAGTGAATCCTTCGTCAGATATTGTAGAATTGTGGCACTGTCGAGGGCTACTGGAAGCAGCTCGCAGCCGCATCGCCTTGGCAGGCGACTGGTGTCGCCGGCCCACTCGGGCCGAGGAAGTCCCGGCATATGCACAACTTTTGACAGCAGATCCGGCCCTTGACGAAGAGAATCCCGCACGCGAAGCTTGTCGCGCACCGTGAGTCGCGCGGATTCGTGGGATCGCGAGTCTGCCCGTCGCAGTCAGAGTCCTGGTTGCAAGGAGTAGTGCAGAACGCGGTCGTGCCGAATGAGTCGGTTGCGCCGGGTTGTACGATGGGTTTTACGCAGACTCGACTAGTACATTCGAGCGCCTCTGCGTTGTATACGCCCTGACTTGGACCGGCGTCTGTGAGAATGTCGCAGGTCGCCCCGACGTTAGGCGTATCGGCATCGGCAGTGGCGTCGATCGCGTCGTCGGGAGCAGTTGCATCGCTATTGGTGAGACTACTGCCGCAGCTGATGGGTGTGAGCAGGAAAACTAGTCCAACCCTGGCGCGAGAATCAAGGCGTGCAGTGACTAGCATTCCTGGCATTCTATCCCAGCTGGCAGCTTGAGTACCATCCGTGACGCGTGCGAGGCCGGTCGAGTTGTCGCTTGCGCTTGGAAGGAGGCCCCGACCGTTTGTTCATGGGGTGAGCCTGGCGGCCGCTGAGGGCAATTCGCGATATACTCTTCCTCGTGGAGGAGCCCAGACGATGAGGAGCGGACTTCCGTGAATCCTATCTCGCGCCAGTGTCCCTTCTGTGCGAAGCCGACTTTCGGGCGCGCGGCCCGATGTGTTCACTGCGACCGGAGCATCGTGGAGATACACCAACGGGAAGAGGAACGTGCGGTCAACTGTCCTGATTGTGGAAAGGTTGCCGAGATCGTACGTCTTGGCACACTGGAGCTGGACCTGTGCGATGCCTGCGGCGGACTTTGGTTCGATCGCAATGAGCTTGAGCGGCTGCCTCGAGAAGTTCCCCCTGAGGATCTGTCCGGTGAAGTCCATGCCTTGGTGGCCCGGCTTGCGGCTCGGAAATCCGCGTCCAAGGCGTATCCCTTGTGTCCGATTTGCCACGAAACGATGAACCTCGCCCAGTACCAGAAGGTATCGGGCGTCCTGGTTCATCGGTGCGCGACCTGCGGGGTCTGGCTCGACGGCGCCAACGCAGCAAAGTTCTTCTTCCTATTCGAGGCAGGCCGCCTGGCCGACTTCGAACAGCGGGCCTCGCGAGCCAACGCCGAAGAGCTGGAAGCACGCGTGGCCAACTTGGAAAAGCAACAGAGCTTGCCGCCCCCATCGTGCGTTGTGAACGAGTCGTTATGCGTAGACTCAGGTGCAAGAAACGTTTCCCTTCTGTTCGACTTGCTCGGTTTCCTAGGATCGTTCTTCGGCTAACCTGGCCCGCTTCAGAGGGAAGCAAGGCAGCCGCACCAGTCAGTCCACCCGAACGGAAGGAATAAGCCAGATTGCGCCCCTGTCCTTCATCGCCTTGCTGGGGCAGCTTGCGTCGGGGAGAGCTTCGGCACATGGTTGTGGCACCAATGGAACATCCGAAGGTCTTGAACCTGAGCAGCGTGGGCAAAATCGGGACGATCGCGATGGTGCTCGTCGGGGCATTGTCGGCGGTCAGTTGCGGCGGGGCCTCCGCCAGTGCTCGGCCGCCAGCTACCGCTGCAAGCGCCTCCGACGTCGACGAGGTCTCAGCTGGTTT
The DNA here is from genome assembly GCA_964616265.1 of uncultured Myxococcales bacterium. GTDB lineage: Bacteria > Myxococcota_A > Polyangia > Fen-1088 > Fen-1088 > Fen-1118. Next base: position 4,054 of record CAZTTW010000493.1, read on the forward strand.
GACCGAGCACCACCGACACCACCACCACGGTGGCGTGACTCTCCTCATCGCCTTGAGCCTCGACACGCTCGGCATCTCGCCCGAACAGCGGCCGGCTGTGGAGAAGATTCGACGGGACTTGCATGCTCGCATGGAGCCGGCGCGGGCCGCGCAGCAGAGGCTGGCGGCTGCACTGGCCGATGGGGTCGCCGCGTCCAACCTCGACGAGCGGACCGTGGACGCCGCCATCGCCCAGGTGTCAGCTGCGGCTGCAACGGTGCACGACTGCTGAGCGACAATTACATCTCCCCAAAGCCGACGACTACGTCGCCCCGCTTTTA
>CAZTTW010000494.1:0-4365 GCA_964616265.1 uncultured Myxococcales bacterium
GCTCATCGACGGCAAAGCCCGTCTGGTCAGCGAGATCACCTGCGACGGCCTCGGAGCGTGCGTCGGCGAATGCCCGCAAGGCGCGATTTCCGTCGAGACCCGCGAGGCGGCAGCGTACGACGAGCGCATCACGATCGACGGCATCATTCCCAAGGGCGCAAGCACGCTGCGGGCGCACCTCAAACACCTTTTCGAGCATGGGCAGACGACCTACCTCGACCAGGCACTGGCGCATCTCGAAGCCAAGGGCATTGCGATCCCGGAATACCGCGAGGTCGTCGCACACCACGGCTGTCCGGGATCGGCGCCGCGTTCGTTCGTCCGCGTGCCGGCCGCACCTGCCCTGCGTGTGGGCACGCAAAGCCAACTGACCCAGTGGCCGGTGCAGCTTCATTTGATCGCACCCATGAATCCTGACTTTCACGGCGCCGACCTGCTGCTGGCCGCCGACTGCGTGGCCTTCGCGCTCGCCGACTTCAATCAGCGCTGGCTGCCCGGTAAGAAATTGGCCATCGCATGCCCCAAGCTCGATCAGGGGCAAGACGTGTACCTCGACAAGCTGACAGCACTGGTCGACGAGGCCCAGGTCAAGAGCATCTCGGTCATGATCATGGAGGTTCCGTGCTGTGGCGGGCTTCTGCGACTCGCCCAAGCCGCCGTGGCGCGAGCCAAGCGCACGGTGCCGATCCAAGCGATCATCATTGGCATCGACGGGGAAATGCGAAAAGAGACCGCAGTCTAGCAAGGTGCCACGGGCTGCCGACGGTCACCGCTCGCGCATTCCAGACAGGACTTCTAGAGTGCCGCCGTCCAAAGTTGCGATTTCGTAACCGGAACGTCGGTTTCACATCTTATGAAACCACATCCACTGCTCACTGGAGATTCGCTCATGGCTCGTCAACAGCATCACTTTTGGTTCTCATCGTCTAAGTCTGTCGTCTCCGTCAGCTTGGCATTGCTTGGGCTAACCGTCGCGCAGGGCCGAGCGTTCGCGCAGACCGAAGCCCCGCCCGCCGAGGCCGCGCCCGCTGCGACCCAGCCGGCTGCCGAAGCCGCCAAACCCGCGGCCGCCGTCGACGTTGCGCCCCCGGCTCCCCCTGCTCCACCGGCGCCCCCCGTCGAGTGGAAGGTGCAGAGCAAGGGCGGCTTGCTCATCACGGGCGGCAACTCGCAATCCAAGAACTTCACCTTTGGCCTGAACGGCTTCCGCAAGGAAGGCAACAACAAGCTGGCCCTCGAAGGCGGCTTGGCCTACGGAACGAGCAACAATCCAACCGTAACCGGCTACGGCCCGAACGACCAGATAACCGCCGTTGACCGCAACGAAGTCACGAGCACGAACAACTGGGCGACCAAGGGTCGTTACGATCGCTTCCTCACTGAGCACAACACGACGTTCGTCAGTGGCCTGGCCGCCGCGGACAAGATCGCCGGCAAGACCTTCTTCGGAGGCGGGCAGATCGGTTACAGCCGCCTCCTGCTCGAGAACAAGATGAACATCATCGTGGCCGAGCTTGGTTACGATTTCTCGTACGAGCGCTACGGCGCCCAACCCGGCAAGACCCTGGATCCGGTCGCCATCCACTCGGCGCGACTCCTGGTCGGCGAGACGCTATCGCTCTCCAAGGAAACGGGTGTCACGGCCAGCGTCGAGGCGCTCTTCAACCTCAACAAGGAAGGCAAGGCCATCAACGCCAGCGACGGAAGCATGGGCGTCGACGCCTTCAAGGATACCCGCGTCAACAGCAAGCTGGCTCTCTCCACGGTCCTGTGGAAAAGCCTGAGCTTCGGCTTCAGCTTCACCGCCAAGTACGACCAGAATCCGGCGCCGCGGCCCGTACCCGCAGGTGCGCGCTCGGACGCCAGCTGGCCGTCCGGCACCGGTCCCAACTACTGGCGCCTCGCCTACTCGCAGAACTGGGACACCCTCACCGAAGCTTCCCTTATCTACACGTTCTTCTAGACCGCACGCAACGGAAGGCAGCGACCATGGCCAAGGACAAATACCGTTGGAGGTTCTTCCGCGCCGGTGGCGTGGACCAGGTCGTCATCGACAGTGGGGCGGACGTCGCCCACCTGGACGAGCTGGACCAGAAGTTGTGGTTGGCGCTTTCCTGCCCCACGCGCGGGCTGGAATTCGAAAGCCGAACGCTCGATCTGATCGACACCGACCACGACGGTCACATTCGTCCGCTCGAAATGACCGCTGCCATCCGCTGGCTTCGTGACGCCTTCGTCAACTTGGACGAACTGTTCAAAGGCGAAGCCAAGGTCAAGCTCGCGCTCATCAACGGCGAAACCGCGCTCGGCAAAGAGCTACTCGCGGAATGCCGTCATGTCCTCGAGAGTCTCGGCCGGCCCGACGATGACTCGATATCCATCGACGACATCGCCGACACGGCCAAGATTCTGGCCGCCACACGTTTCAACGGCGACGGCGTGTTGCCGCCCGAATCCGTTTTCGATGAGAAAGTGGCGCAAGCCGTGCGCGACATCATCGCGGCCCTGGGCGGCAAGCCAGATCGCAGCGGCAAGACGGGCGTCGATCAGGCCATGGTCGAGGCGTTCTTCGACCAGGGCAAGACAGTACTCACGTGGCTCGACGAGGGCGACAAGCTGAGCTTGCCGGGCGTGGACCGCGAAACGGCCACCGCCGCAGCCCAAGCCATCGCTGCGGTGAAGGCGAAAGTCGACGACTACTTCACCCGCTGTCGCATGGCCGCCTTCGACGAGCGTGCCCCCAAGCTGCTCGCACCCGCCGACGCCGACCTGACCGCGCTGAGCCCCAAGACGCTCAGTGCAGACACCGAAGAAATCGCCGAGCTGCCGCTGGCCAGGATCGCCGCCGGACAAGCGCTGCCTCTTCGCGAAGGCGCGAACCCCGCCTGGGCCGCGCGTCTCGCCACACTGGCTGATGCCGCCGTTCGCCCGGTGCTGGGCGAAGGCAAGGTAGCGCTGACCGAATCCGAATGGGCGGCACTGCAAAAGGCCATGGCGCCTTACTTCGCCTGGCAGGCAACCAAGCCGGCCACCGCGGTTGCCACCGTCGCGCCCGAACGCCTACGCGAGCTCTTGGCAAGCAGCTTTCCCAGGGACATCGCCGACCTCATCGTGAAAGACACCGAGGGTGGCGATCAAATGCAAAAGCTCGAGCAGGTCGAGAAGATGATCCTGCTCCATCGCGATTTCGTGCGCCTGCTGCGCAACTTCGTGAATTTCTCGGAATTCTACGGCCGCCGAAAGGCCATCTTCCAAGCCGGAACCCTGTTCATCGACGGACGCAGCTGCGATTTGTGTTTGCCCGTCGACGACGCCGGCAAGCACGCCAGCCTCGCCGGGCTCGCTCGCGCGTACCTGCTCTACTGCGATTGCACGCGCAAATCGGGCGAAAAGCGCAGCATCGTAGCGGCAGTCACCGGCGGCGAAACCGACAACCTGATGGTCGGGCGCAACGGCGTCTTCGTCGACCGCAAGGGCAACGACTGGGACGCCACCGTCACCCGCATCGTCGAAAATCCCATCGGCATTCGCCAGGCATTTTGGTCGCCCTACAAAAGCTTCGTGCGCATGGTCGAGGAGCAAGTCGCCAAGCGCGCGTCCGCCGCGGACGCCGACGCACGTCAGAAAGTACAAGCGCAAGCCCTCGAGACCGCTCACGCCGACAAGACCAAGGAAGAGACGAAGAAGCCCGAGCCCAAGAAAATCGACGTCGGCACGGTGGCCGCCATCGGCGTTGCCGTCGGCGGCATCGCGACGTTCCTGTCGAGCATCCTGGCCATGTTTTTCGGCCTCGGGATGTGGATGCCCATCGGCTTCGTCGGCCTTCTGCTGGCGATTTCCGGCCCCTCCATGCTGATCGCGTGGCTGAAGCTGCGCCAACGCAACGTCGGCCCGATTTTGGACGCGAATGGCTGGTCGGTGAACGCCATGGCCCGCATCAACATTCCCTTCGGAGCCGCGCTGACCCAAGTCGCCGTGCTGCCGCCCGGCTCGCACCGCGAGCTGCGCGACCCCTTCGCCGAGAAGCACCGGCCCTGGAAGCTTTACTTCTTCCTGTTGCTCCTCGCGACGACCCTCCTGCTCTGGTACAAGGGCAGCCTCGACCGTCATCTGCCGGCAAGCATCCGCGCCTCCACCGTGCTCGGATCGCTCAGCCCCGCCGAGCCGCTGCCAGAACCAGGTCCCCTCGCGCCGTCTGCCAAGCCAGCTCCGCACCCCGCGCCCGCCAAGTAGAAATGCTCCCGCGGCCTCTTGACGAACGACCTATTTCAGCTTAAACCAGCTGCCTTCCGCGGGCGTAACTCAGTGGTAGAGTGTCACCTTGCCAAGGTGAACGTCGAGGGTTCAAGTCCCTTCGCCCGCTCT
>CAZTTW010000495.1:0-1926 GCA_964616265.1 uncultured Myxococcales bacterium
ATCCACCGCCTGCAGCCCATCATCGAAGAGAGCCTCTATCCGGCGATGGAGGACTATCGCATCGAAATCGTCACCGGCGTAGGCGCCGGCGCGAGCGCGATCACGGTGCCCATCGAACGCTTCACGCTGGTGGGCGCGACCACTCGCACCGGGCAGCTCACGTCGCCGCTGCTTTCCCGCTTCGGCATTGTCGAGCGCCTGGATTTCTACGCCCCCGCCGAGCTGGCCACCATCGTTAAGCGCTCGGCCAAGCTGCTCGATATCACTTGCAGCGACGATGGCGCCGAGGAAATCGGCCGCCGGGCGCGCGGGACGCCTCGCATCGCCAATCGCTTGCTCCGCCGCGTGCACGACTTTGCGCTGGTGCGCGGCGACGGCACGGTCACGCGGCAATCCGCGGACTATGCTCTCAAACGCCTGGGCGTCGATAGCCGCGGTTTGGACGAGGGCGATCGCCGATTTCTGCGCGCCATCATCGAGCGCTTCGACGGCGGCCCGGTGGGTATCGAATCGCTGGCCGCTGCGCTCGCCGAAGATCGCGACACCCTGGAATACGTGCACGAGCCGTATCTCATTCAGGAAGGCTTCCTAACGCGCACGCCGCGCGGCCGGCAGGCGACACCGCAGGCGTTCGAGCATTTGCATCTTCCTCTGCCGAGCCGCAACGGCGGCGCGCAGGGCAGTTTGTTCTAGAAACGCACACGGTCCTGGCGTCTAGTCTACGGATCCTGCCATGGCTCGTTTTTACTCTTCCCACGGTCTGCCTTCCGTATTGGTCACGGCATTCGTTGCTGCGTGTGGTGGCGGCAGCAAGAATGCCGGTGTCGATGCGCTTGCTGCGGACGCTAGCGACAGCGCTGCCGATGCTCAGGCGGTCGATGCTTCGGCGGATGCTCCGTCCGATTTCGACGTGCTCGGCGATGCTGACGTGCGCGGCCCTGTCGGCGGCACGGTCGATTCTCGCTCTTCCCAGGGCGATACCGATTTCGCTGCTTCGGACGCCGGTCAAGTTGACGGTCTTTGGCACCTGGATCCCTCGCACCCCTTGAGCGCGCAAGCGCCTCCGTTCGAGCAGCGGTCGCACCCGCTTGCTCCGACGGGTCTTTGGGCGACCAATCTCAAGAGCCCCCGCCCGACGAACGCGTTTTGGATGAACTTGGTGCTCGACAAGGGAGACCAGCGCATCAACGTCGTGCCCTACCACGTAAAGGCGCTTGCCGCAGGGCTCACGGTTGCGTTTCCACGGCTCGACGTCGCAGAGAGCTCGGTGACGACGCCGGACGATCCGCAGTGGACGATGAGTGCCGTCGAGACCCTTGGGATGCATCAGGTGACCGCGTACGACGATCTTTCGGCGACCGTGACCTGGAGCGCGAGCCAGGGATCGCTCAAGGCGCCGCTGGTTTACGGCATGCCGTACGCGTCCGTGCTTTTCGACGGCCTGACGCCCAATCTGCAGGGAATCGGCGTTGCGATTGTGACGGTCAATGGAAGCGCGAGCGAAGGATCCGTGACCGCGGACGCCCTGACCGTCACGCTGAACAATGGCCAGACGTGGCGCGTGTACAGCTCGAAGCCAGTGGCATGGACATGGTCGTCGTCGGAGATCAAGGCCAGCGCGGCGTTCAGCGGCTGGATTCGCCTTGCGTACCAGCCGACGGATGCGACCGCAGCGCTGCTCGATCGGCATGCGGCCGCCATCCCGACCGGCGGCAGCGCAGATCTGTCGGCCGTGGGCGATGTCGCGACCGTACGCTTCGACTGGCAATCCACCGGTACGGGCGATCTCCTGATGATGGCCATGCCTCATCATGTGGCTTGCATGCCGTCGCCGACCACGACGGAGACCATGACGTTTTCGAGCCTCGGCGGAACACTGACGTCGGTCGTGGGCAGCAGTTGGACGCTTCGCTATCCGCTGTCGAC
>CAZTTW010000495.1:2026-4362 GCA_964616265.1 uncultured Myxococcales bacterium
CGCAATCAGGAATCCACGTCGGAAGCCGTGAACGCCTGGTACGCCGTCGAGCTCTTCGGGCGCGCCCGCCAGGATGAAACTCTGACGAACCTCGGGCGCATCCTGCGCGCCATGGAGGTCGCGTCCGCCCAAGCTTATTGGCAGGTACCCGACGCCAGCGCGATTTACGCCGCACCCTTCAAGGGCAACCATGCCGTCGGCATCTTGTGGCAGACCAAAGCCGACTTCACGACGTTCTTCGGCACCAATCCGGCGTACATCTACGGCATTCAGATGATGCCGTTTACGCCCGCGACGGAAGACTTGGTTGCTCGAGCCTGGATCGCGGACGCGGCTACTCAGATGGCGGCCGCGGCCGCCAGCGCGACCAGCGACGGCTGGAAGGGTTTTATGACCATGGCGAAAGCCGTGATCGATCCGACCACCGCGTGGACCGAAGCGCGCCAGCTCGGCAGCTACGACGATGGCAACAGCCAGACCAACACGCTCTACTGGATTGCAACGCGGCCGAAGTAGCTAGGCTAGCTCTTGCTCGGCAGACGGATCGCACTTGGATCCACCTCTGCTTCGAACACGATGTTCGCTGGGCCGCGCATGTCCACGCCGGAGAAGGTCGGGCCGTCGGAGCCCGCAGCACCACTGCGGACAGTGATAAGGAGCGTCCCGCCCGGTAGGTGCACAGGGATTTCGCGGTCGGGCTGAACGCGATTTTCCAGGCATGCTGCCACCACGGTGGCGCAGGCGCCGGTGCCGCAGGCGAGCGTGATACCGCAGCCGCGCTCCCAGACGACAAGGTCAATTTCGGGTGCGCCGCTTTTCTGGCGAACCGCCGCGAATTCGACGTTCGTGCGTCTGGGAAAGAGCGGATCCTTCTCGATGCCCGGCCCGTAGGTTTTGGCCAACTCGCGCAAGGCCACCGCGTCGCCGTCGCCGAAGATCACGGCGTGCGGGTTGCCCATGGACACGGCCGTGAACGCGAATTCGCGATCGAGGGCCCGAATCGGGCTTCGCACCAGGCGCGGCTCGTCACTGGCGACCGGGATCACCCGCGCCCGCAGCTGGGGCGCTCCCATCTCCACCGTCACGCTCGTCGCGCGCTGATTCTGCGTAGTGATTTTGCAGGCCAACAGTCCGGCGCCCGTATCGATGCGAAGCATATCGCGCCGAAGCGCCGGATCCGTGTCGTAGAGCACCTTGGCCACGCAGCGGATGCCGTTGCCGCACATCTCGGCTTCGCTGCCGTCGGCGTTGAGCACGCGCATGCGCGCGTCGCCTTCGCTCCCCGGCAGAATCGCCAACACGCCGTCGCCGCCGACGCCGAAATTGCGATCGCACAGCGCCCGAACGACGTCGGGCCTGGTAACGACCTCGGCCATCGCTTGCGCCGGCTTTCCGGGACGCAAATCGACGACCAAAAAATCGTTGCCCAGGCCCTCTACTTTGACAAATGGCAACAGAGCCATTCGCCAAACTTAGCACGCCGGACTATTCGGCCGCAGGCTTCTCGGCCGAATTCTCGTCGGTCTTTTCGGCCGCCGGCTTCTTGGCAGGCGCCTTCTTTTCGACCGCTTTCTTTTCGGCTGGCTCGGCCTGGCCGTCATCCGTCGTTGCCGCCGTCGCTGCCGGTGCCGCCTTCTTCTTAACGACGTCCTTCTTCTCGGCCGCTGGCTTTTCCGTCTTGTCTGCCTTGTCAGGTTTGCCGAGACCAAGCCCGAGCTTGCCCGGTGCCTTGTCGGCCTGGCCAGGCATGGTCAGCTTGAGAGCTGGGGCCGCGGCCGTGCCCTTGCCCGCGGCTGCCTTGTCGTCCGCCTTTTCCGCCTTTTCGGCCTTCGCTTCGCCAGGCGCACCTTCCGTCGGAGTTGCAGCGCTCTCGCCTTCGCTCTTCGGGGCCGCGGCCTTGTCGGTCTTGTCTTTGGCTTCGCGCTGCTTCTCGATGTCGGTCATCATCTTCGAGGTTGCAGCGTCTTCGGATTTCTTCGCCAGGGCCTTCTTCTCGGCGATGTGCTGCAAACGCCTCGAGTCGGACTGGCTCGACAGGTAGGCGAGGGCGAGGGAGTTGGTGAAGAAGATGACGGCGCACACGGCGGTCATCTTGGTCAGGAAGTTTGCACCTCCCGACGAGCCGAACACGCTCTGGCTGCCACCCCCGCCGCCGAAGGCGAGGCCGATGCCGCCGCCGCGTCCGGCTTGCAGCAAAACAACCAGCATCAGGAAGACGCAGACGATAACGTGAATGACGGTTAGGAACGTGTACACGCGGCAACCCCTTCAGTAACGATTTTGGCGAACGAATCTACCGTAAGCGCGGCACCTCCGACCAGGGCGCCGTCGATATC
>CAZTTW010000496.1:0-4354 GCA_964616265.1 uncultured Myxococcales bacterium
CACCGCGCCGCCGAAGAAGCGCGGTAGCCCCGGCGGCACCGCCGGCGTCAGCGCAGCCAGCGTGCTCGCCACGTACTCGAGTGGGTTTGGCACGTCCAGGCGCTCGGCCACGCGGAAGCCATCGCCGTCAGGCTTCAGGACCTCGACCTTCGTGCCCTTGGCCCGAATGACCGACCGAGGTCGCACGCCGGCGAAGCTGTACGCAGCCCACTTTTCGCCACCGACCACGCTCTCCAGCAAGAACGAATACGGGCCACGGCCAAGCTTGGCGAAAACGGACACCGGCGTATCGGCGTCGGCCAACCACTCCCGATACACGAAGCAAAGGCGGCCTCGTCGGGCGAGGTCCAAGAACTTGGCTCGATCGGGAATGAACGTCGTCATAGTCGAGCGTCAGACTAGCGCGCCTCGTTCAAGGTCGCTAGTCTGCCACTTGCATGGACACACGCGCTCGTTGCCAAATTTCGATATCGCTTGTGGCTTGGGTTTCGCTGATGGCCGGCTGCGTGGGCTATCGGACCGCGCTGGACCCGGCTCAAACCAAGGCGCCCAGCGATCCCGCCCAGCGCGACGCCGGCAGCGGAGCGGCCGCGGATGTCGCGAACGAGGTTGGCCCGGATGCCGGCGACGTGCTGGAGGATCTTCCCCGAGATTTACCGCCCGACGGACGGCCCGAGGTTCGGCCGGACCTTCCTCCCGACGTGACGCCTGACGTGCGCCCTGATCTGCTCGGCGACGTGCGTCCCGAAGTGCGCCCTGACCTTCCGCTTGACGTCCGTCCCGATCTGCCGCCCGAAGCTCGACCCGATCTCCCGCCCGACGGCCGCCCCGATCTCCCGCCCGACGGCCGCATCCTGGCTGCTTGTCCCTCGGGCGAGCACTTCGTCCTTCTCTTGGGAGGCGATGGTCGCCTTTATCGCTTCGACAGCGCCACGCTCGCGCTGACCACCCTTGCCACTGTTTCATGCGGGAGCGAATCGCTGAACTCGCTGACCGTTTCACCCATCGGTCCGGCCTACATTTCCAGCATTGCGGGCGATTTGTGCTCGGTGGATCTGACCACGTTCAAGTCCACGCTCACATCATTCAGCCCGCTCCTCATCGGGATGAGCTCGTACGGTATGGCCCTTCTGCCCGACAATTCCGCCGCTGGGCAATCGCTCTACATTGCCGTCGAGGGCGGGACGAACGTGAACCACCTCAAGCGCATTAACCTGACGACCTATGCCTTGACGAGCATCGGCGATATTTCGCCGGCGGTGCCGTGGGCGGAGCTGACCGCAGGGCCGAATGGCGAGCTGTACGGTTTCTCCGTGGGCGCGACCGAATCGCTGCTGCTCAACATCGACCCCCAGACGGCCTCGGCCATCGACGTCACGCACGTGCCCGCAGGCTTCGACTCGGCGGCTTTTGCCTTGGTCTATTGGCAGGACGGCTTCTACCTCTTCCTCAGCGGCAGCTCGACGCAACCGTCGTCGGTCTATCACTACCGCAAGGGCGACGCGCAAGTGACGCCCGTCGGAACGGTGAATGCCAGCATCATCGGCGCTGGCGTCGCCGCGTGCCCGTAGAAGCTCTGCGTTCGCGGGCTCTTGACACGAAGGCCGCGCGAGACCTGCAAAAGCTCGGCGTTGCGCCTGGTGCGCGACCTCAACCCCATGCTGACGACCTACGCCGTCGAGTGGAAACGATTGTCCGATCCGGTGTGGTACGAGCGCTACGCGGAGCTCTACCGCAAGCCGCTGGCGGACGCGCATGCGCTCGCCGCAGGCCACGAGCGCAAGCACCAGGATGTGCTCGCTGCGCGTACCGATAGGGCCGGCGAGCGCAATTCGAGGCAAGCCGTGTACCCAAGCGACAGCCGAGCCCCGAGCCCGTGGTTGCTCCTAGAACGCCAAGGAGAGCAGCGGCAGCTTGAAAGCCCGGGAAGGTGGCAGCGAGGATTGTCCTGGGTAGTACGGCGGCGGTGCCGGCGGCGCGAACGTGTACTGGTAGCGGTCGACTGCCGCGGTTTCGGCTTCACTCTGCCTGGCCATGCTGATAATGCCGGGAATACCGATCCCAAGCCCGACGGCAGACGCGATCGCCATCACCAGGAGACCGGCGATCGCGCCACTCCCGATGCTGTTGCTACAGGTGTCGGTGTAGGAGTCGTTGCAGTTAACGCCGTCGAAGACCGACGAGAGAAAAATCAGGTAGCCGACGCCGAGTCCCACTCCAAAGATGCTGAAACCGACGATCGTCCGGGTCTTGCCCGAGCTCTTGCGGCTCATGCGAGCATCGGCAGCGGCGGCGGCAAAGGGAACCAATCCGGGATCGAGTTGCAGGCGTTGCCACACGAGCGGCCGCGGCTCACCGATCAACTCGGCGAAGGACTCGAATTGCGCCTGGCTTATTTGTGGCGACACCGTTCCTGCGCCAGCCATGTGTCCCGGCGGCGAGGCGAACGGCTCCGGCTGCACCAATGGCTGGCTTTGCGCGTGCGCGGATCCAGACGAAAGCAAGCATGCGCACACTAGAAAAAAGCTCGCGGCAGTCCACGAATAGAATCGCCTAGGCATGGGAACAAGGACAATAGACCCAAGCGGCGCGGCTCTCAAGAGATCGACGCTCGCTACTTCACTGGCACGGAAATGCGGATTTCACCTTGTTCGACGGGGTCCACCGAACGCAGCTTCGCAGCCATGCCCGGGTACTCGATGGGCGGCACGCGCATGATGGGTAGGCGAGCCTGCCTCCTGAGCGAAATCGTGCCGTGGGCATCGTCGACCTGCCGGTCTTCCACGAAGTGCGCCCCGCCCGAGCTGACATCGCCGCTGCGTCCGAGGTCGATGACCTTGGCCCCGCTTGGCAGCGTGATCTCGGCGTCGAGATCGAGAGGAATGTCGTAACCGAGCATCAGCGTGGTCTTGCGCTGGGGCTCGGTGCCGTACCTGCGGCCCGGCTGCGCCTGGAAGAAAATCGGCCGCAAGCGGAGCACGCCGTCCTGCCGAGCTGCCATGCGCGCCGATTTGAACGTATAGCTGACCTGCGAGCCCGTGCTATCGGTGCCCGGCTCGACTTGCAACGTGTCGAGCTGCGCGCCTGGGAAATGGTGCCCGAGCCAGTTTTGCTCGAAATCCTGCCGCAAACGGTTGCGATCCTTGCCAGCACGGTCGAGAAGCTCGCTCCATTCGACGGCAGGCCACCCCGAAAGGCGTTCCGTGACCGCCACGCGCGCGCCACCGTCCGCCTCGAGCTGCGCGCGCAAAAGGACGCTGCGACTGTCCTTCACCGCCGACTTCGTCGTCACCCGCTGGCCCGTGCCTGCGACGACGGCTGGCGCACCATCGACGGCCGGCAACACGTAGGCGAAGGGCGCACGGCGAAGCTGCGGATCGACGAAGCGGTCACCGCTCTCCGATGGCAAGCGAACCAGCAATTCGCGAAAATCGTCCTGCTCCGACGCAACCACCGGCCGCTCCGCTTCCGCCTTGAGTAACGAGCGCGCAAGCACCACGTCGGCGCGCACACCCAGTTCCCGGGCCAGCGCGAGCATCAGCCATGCGCGGTGGCCCCGGTGGCGCGCGAGGGTTGCGGTGGCCGGAGCCCCGAAATCGTTCTCGGGCTCGATGTTGTCGCGCAACCAGGCGACGATGGCTTCGGCAAGATGGGTGTGGTCGCTCCCCGCCTTCGCGGCGATGGTCGCTGCCAGCTTTCGCACTTCGGGCGAGCCGCGCGAAAGCCCCCTTCCGCGCTCCGCGATGAAGCGCGACCATGCATCGGGCGCGATTCGGCTCCACACGCGCACCGACGGAATCCAATCCGTCGCCGACACCGCCGAGTGCTCGGGGAATACTTGCGGCTTTGCCCGTACGGCGAAGGTCAGCACGCGCGTCCCATCGCGCGCCGTCGACACCGGCAATGGGGCATCGGCGCGGCGGTCGATGTCCAAAGGCAACTCCGCGGGCGCGACGAGAACGTACTCGCTGCGATCGAGCGGCGCTTCAAACGACTGAAAGAAGAAGCGCTCGCCCACGAAGCCGGGCGCATAAGCGGCAGAAGCTTCCTTCCACTCGAGCGTTTCCGATTCGACGAAATCGCCCACTGCCAGCTCGGCGGCCGAGATGCTCGACTTGCCAGCGATCTCCTCGGCCTCACGCACGCTGCCATCCGCCTTGCGGGTACGCAGAGCGAGAATCTCCGCGCCTTCCGGCACGCGTACTTCGCCGACGGATTCGGTGGCGTCCTTGCTCAGCACCTGTGTAATCGTGTGCGTGAGAACCAGCCGACTACCATCCGCATAGGCGCGCTCGACGGCGCGGTCGAGCACGACGACGGCGGGCGCCTTGTAGCTCGGGTGGCTCGCCAGGTA
>CAZTTW010000497.1:0-4351 GCA_964616265.1 uncultured Myxococcales bacterium
CAGGACGGCTTCGTAGTTCGGCTCGCGGGCAAGCTCGGACACCAGCTCGCTGTGAAGTACCTTGTTGGCCTCATCGAGAACGACCACGGCGCGGGCGCACAATCCCGCGAGCGGACCACTCGTGATCTTCACCCCGTAGTCGCGCGCGAAATCGTGCGAGCGCATCATCGACAAGGTCACAATGTCGGTGAGGCCTTCGTTCGTCCGGAAGCGCTCGGAAGCGAAGGGAAGATCGGCCGAGATAATCAAGATCACGCTGTTCGGGATTTCCTTCGCACGCTCGTTGAACTTGCGCGCCGAGGTCGCGCACACCGACGTGTCCAGGCTGGGAACGATGTTCAGGACCTTCTTCTTGCCTGCGAACTTCGCCAGCGAAACGTCGCTGAGGTCTTCGGCGACAAGCATGAAATCGGGCGCTTGGCTGCCCACCTTTGGCAGCTCGCCCGAGGTCGTGACCGGATTTCCCTTAAGTGTGATGATGGCCATGCTGAATGTGGTTCCTTCCCGGCCCGACAGCCTATCAGAACCTTCGCGCAGTCAAGCGAGTTGTTGTCTCGTTTCCACTCGGTAAACATTGTATTCTGAACGACCCCACCGGCTTGACTTTGCGAATCGCAAGCCGTAGATCGCTCGACCATGCCCAGTCGGGAGAATCTGCGTAAGGGAGGGTTTCGTAACGCTCCGCCACGTTCTCGCCGCGCTGTTTAGGGTTTCAAGGCGAAGACAAAGCCGCACGGCCAGGAGAGCCCGTATGCCCGATTCCGCCAGTTCGTCTGCCAGCACCGAGTCGCCGTCGTCCCCATCGGAGGATGACAGTAGCACCAACACCAGTGGCACCCAGCTAAACCTCGACGCGCCTTCGTTTCTCGAACGTTTCTGGAACGTACTGCAGGGACGCCCGAAGAATTTCCGCGACCCCGGCATCTTCCACAAGATCTCGCTGATCGCGTTCCTGGCCTGGGTCGGGCTTGGCGCCGATGGGCTATCTTCGTCGGCGTACGGTCCGGACGAGTGTTTTCGCGCGCTCCGGGAGCGCGGCGACTACACCTTCCTGGCGGTCTTTCTGGCCATCGCTACCGCGGTAACGGTCATGATCCTGTCGCTGTCGTACAGCCGGATCATCGAGCACTTTCCGTCGGGCGGTGGCGGCTACGTGGTCGCCACGAAGTTGCTGGGAAGACATGCGGGCCTCACCTCGGGCAGCGCGCTCCTCGTGGACTACGTGCTGACGATTTCCGTGTCCATCGCCTCGGGGGCGGACGCCGTCTTCAACATGCTGCCGCTCAGTGCGCATCGCTACAAGCTTGTCGTCGAAGTGGCGGCCATTCTCTTGCTCATCCTGCTCAATCTGCGCGGCGTAAAGGAATCGGTCACCGCGCTTCTGCCCATCTTCCTGCTCTTCCTGGTCACCCACGCCATCCTCGTCGGCGGCGGGCTCGTCTCGCACTTCTCGAATTTCGGCCACGTCGCAAGCGACGTCAGCACCGGGCTGCACCAGGGCGTTTCCACGGTCGGATGGTGGGGGCTGTTCATGATCTTCACGGCTGCCTTCGCGCGAGGCAGCGGTACGTACACCGGCATCGAAGCCGTCTCCAACGGCCTGCAGATCATGCGCGAGCCGCGCGTGCACACCGGCAAGAAGACCATGGTCTACATGGCCCTTTCGCTGGCCATCACCTCGGCGGGAATTCTGCTTTGCTACCTGCTCTTTCAAGTTTCACCCGCCGAAGGCAAGACACTGAACGGCGTTCTGGTCGAAGCGTTCGCCGGCAACTGGAACATTGCCGGTCTGCCAGTTGGTAAAGTATTCATCCTTCTCGTGCTCGCGTCCGAAGGCGCCCTGCTCTTCGTCGCCGCGCAAACCGGCTTCATCGACGGACCGCGGGTCATGTCGAACATGGCCGTGGACTCGTGGTTGCCCCGCCGATTCGCCTCGTTGTCCGACCGCCTGACCACGGCCAATGGCATTCTGATTCTCGGCTCGGCCGCGCTCATCCTGCTCGTCGCGACCCACGGCAACCTGGACACCCTGGTCGTCATGTACGCCATCAACGTCTTCGTGACGTTCTCGCTCTCGCAAGCGGGCATGTGTCGTTTCTGGTGGCAGCGAAGCAAGAAACAGCGCCACTGGCGCCGCGCCTTCTCCCTTCACAGCATCGCCCTGCTCCTGTGCGTCGGTATCTTGACCTTCACCATCGTGCAGAAATTCTCGCAAGGTGCGTGGGTCACGTTGGTAGTTACCGCGGCACTCGTCATTCTGTGTCTGTTCGTCGAGCTCCACTATCGCCACGTCGCCCAGCAGTTGCGCCACCTCGACCAAGAGCTCGGCGACCTCGGCCAATTGGAGGGTGAGGGTGGCGAGCCCGACCCGAAGGATACGACTGCCGTGCTGATGGTCGGTAGCTTTGGCGGCATCGGCATCCACTCGCTTCTATCGATCCAGCGCAGCTATGCCGGGTACTTCAAGAACATCATCTTCGTGTCCGTCGCCGTGCTCGACTCCGGCAGCTTCAAGGGTGAGGAAGAAATCGAACACCTGCATAAGCAAACCCGCGACGCCCTCGAAAAATACGTGAAGCTGGCGCGCGGCCTAGGCTGGAGCGCAACTTACCGCATGGCCTCCGGTCTCGACGCCGTCAAAGAGGCGACCGCCGTATGCAGTACCCTCGCCCGCGAATTTCCCCACACCGTCTTCTTCGCCGGCAAGCTCATCTGGAAGCGCGAAACTTGGTGGCAGCGCATCCTGCACAACGAGACCGCCTACCAAATCGAGCGCCGACTCCACTGGAAAGGCCTTCCCATGGGCGTTCTGCCCATCCGCGTAGGACTGGAAGCCGAAAACCGCGCCATGCCCATCTCCTCCCCGACGCGCTAGCGCCGCCCCTCACCGATCGCGCTTCGCACGCCCTGCCTCTCCCGAGGTGAGAGGCGATGCGACTACTGCGCTCCTTTTCTCCCGCCGGCTACGCGCTCTCCGCCCGTCCGACGCGCTTTTTCGCGGTGACTGCCGCCCGCGCGAGAGTTAATCTCCGCCCCCAATGTCAGACCGCCCCTCCAAGAAGATCCGCCGCGCATTCCTCGACTACTTCGTCGGCAAAGGCCACGAAGAGGTTGCAAGCTCGTCGCTGGTTCCCGCCAACGATCCGACGCTGATGTTTGCCAATGCCGGCATGAATCAGTTCAAAGATGTCTTCACCGGCAAAACCCGCCGTGCCGTTTCCCGCGCCACCAGCTCGCAGAAGTGCGTGCGCGCCGGCGGCAAGCACAACGACCTCGAAAACGTCGGGCGCACCGCACGCCACCACACCTTCTTCGAGATGCTAGGCAATTTCTCGTTCGGTGACTACTTCAAGCCCGACGCCATCGCCTTCGCCTACGAGCTTCTGACCAAGAACCTCGCCATCGATCCCACCCGCATCGTCTACACGGTTCACCACAGCGACGACGAGGCACGCGTCCTGTGGAAGAAGATCGCCGGCGTGGACGACAGCCGAGTCATCGGACTCGGCGACAAAGACAACTTCTGGGCCATGGGCGACGTCGGCCCGTGCGGACCGTGCAGCGAAATCCACTTCCACCAGGGCGACGACATTCCCTGCGCCGAGGTGGCCGCCGGCCGCGCTTGCCAAGGCCCCGCCTGCGACTGCGACCGCTGGATCGAGATCTGGAATCTCGTCTTCATGCAATTCGAGCAGCTGCCCGACCGCACCCGCAAGCCACTGCCCAAGCCCTCCGTCGACACCGGCATGGGCCTCGAGCGTTTGTGCGCGGTGCTCGGCGGCTTCCGCTCCAACTACGAAACCGATCTATTGCGTCCGCTCATCGCCCAGGTGGAAAAGCTGACTGGAAAGGTCTTCGTTCCGAACGACTACGCGCCAACGTCCTCGGCCTCCTCGATGCGTGCCATCGCCGACCACGCGCGCGCGGCCGCTTTCCTGATTGCCGATGGCGTTTTCCCCGAGAAGACCGGCCGCGAATACGTCCTGCGCCGGATCATGAGGCGCGCCATCTACCACGGCTGGCTGCTCGGCATCGAAAAGCCCTTCTTGGCTGGCCTCACCGGCCACGTCATCGACGACATGGGCGACATTTACGGCGAGCTCGGCGAGCGCCGTAAGCTCATCCTCGAAGTCACCGAGCTGGAAGAGAAGCGCTTTCGCGAAACGCTCGAACGCGGCATGCGCATCCTCGACGAGGAAACGGCTGAGCTCAAAGGCAAGGTCATTCCCGGCGACGTCGCCTTCAAGCTGTACGACACCTTCGGCTTCCCCAAAGACCTGACCAGCGTCATCGGCGCCAGCCGCGGCCTGGACGTCGACGAGGCTGGCTTCGAGAAAGCCATGAACGAGCA
>CAZTTW010000498.1:0-4348 GCA_964616265.1 uncultured Myxococcales bacterium
CCATGCAGCCGGATCTCGTCCTGCACGTGGGCGACTACGAGTATCGCGACAATCCTTGCCCTCCGGGCAACACGGCCTGCGCCGGACAGCCCTGGGGCTACGGATCCGATGCCTGGCTGGCGGACTTCTTCACGCCAGCAGCGCCGCTGCTCGCGGCCGCCCCGTGGGTCATGGTCCGCGGTAATCACGAGGTCTGCAACCGTGCCGGGCAAGGCTGGTATCGGTATCTCGATCCGAATCCGTTCGACGGCACGGACGTGAAGACCTGCGACGTTCCGGCGAACGACAACGTGGGTAACTACAACGATCCGTGGGCTGTCGCGTTCGGCGACACGCAGTTCATCGTATTCGACTCGTCGAACACCTCGAAGAGCGTGTACTCGCCGCCGGCTTTTGTGCCCTACACGACCGAGCTCGCCGAAGCGGCCAGCCTGGCGACCCCGAACCTGTTGAACCTATTTGCCGTCCACCACCCGGTCCTCGGCTATTCCGCGGGCAGCCCGCCGACGGTGGGTAACCCGGGGCTCCAGTCCGTCATGAACGCGGCCTACCCAGGCAATTACTATCCACCCAACGTCGCCATCGCCCTGCACGGTCACGTGCACGACTTCCAGGCTTTGAGCTTCTCCAGCAATCACCCCGCGACCTTCGTTGCCGGTAACGGCGGCGACAACCTGGACGCCGCTCTGCCTGCCGTGTTCGACCCCAACTCCGACTTGCCGGCGGCGAACACCCTGGTCAACACCTTTGCCTTCTCGAACGGGTTCGGCTTCATGGTGATGGATCGCGTGGGGACCGTTGGTCAGAAGAACTGGAAGTTCACGGCCTATCGAACGAACGGCACGGTGATCGCGGTGTGTAGCATGGCAGCGCCGATCGCCTGCAGTGGCGTGTGCGACAGCACCCCGGGCAGCCAGATCACCTGTACCGACGGCAGCGGCAGCACCGTCGGCACCTACGAGAACATCCCGTAGCCAAGAGCACGATCGAGTTGCTCGATGCCGATCGAATCAGCCTGAGAATGGAAGCACTATTCCGCCGGCGCCTGGCAACGGGCGCCGCACTTCTGTGGGCGCTGGGTGCGTGCGGGAAAGGGCCGTCTGCGCCAGCGCCGAAACCGACAATCGAGCAGGCGTGGGCGGCAGCCAAGGTGCCCAAGCTATCCGGAACGCCGGTGATCCCCGCTCGCCGCGCGCATGTCCTTCCGGTGCCCGTCCGCCAGGTACCACCGGACAATCCGCCGCTCGTTGCGCTCGGCAAGAAGATCTTCTTCGACGAGCGCTTGTCGGAGCCGCCTGGCACGAGCTGCGCGAGCTGCCACGATCCGGCGCACGCCTTTTCGGGACGCCATGGCTCCGGTATCGGCGTGGCCCTGGGCAGCCGTCCCGGGCACTTCGCCCGGCGGTCCACGCCCTCCGTTCTGTACATGAGGTACGTCCCCAAGTTCCACTACTTCGAGGACGACGAAGCCCCGGTGCCTGAGCCGCGCGGTGGTTTCTTCTGGGACGGGCGCTCCGACAGCGTCGCGGAGTTGGTGCGCCAGCCGCTCTTCAACCCCGACGAGATGAACGCCGGAACACCGTCACGCCTCGCCGCCAAAATCATGCACGGCCCCTACGCGCAGGAATTTCGAAATGCGATGGACCCGGCCTCGGCGCCTGAAGCGATCCTTCGCGGAGTCGGCGCGGCTCTCGAGGCTTTCTTGACGAGCGACGAGATGACGCCCGCAACCTCGAAGTACGACTCCTACGTGCGCGGCCAGGCGACCCTGACCGAGCAAGAGCGGCTCGGTCTGGAGATCTTCAAAGACCGCCGCCGCGGCGCCTGCTCGGGTTGTCACCGCATGGCCGAAACGTCGACCAACCCCGCCGAGTCGATGTTCACCGACTTTGGCTACGATGCGGTCGCCATCCCCCGCAACCACGATTTGCCCGGCACTCACAATGCCGCGTCCTTCGATCTCGGCCTGTGCGCACGGAAGAACCAAGAGACCCCTTCGAACGATGAAAGGTGGTGCTCGAGCTTTCGCACGCCGTCGCTGCGCAATGTCGCGGTTCGCGAAAGCTTCGGGCACAACGGCGTGTTCAAGACCCTGCGCGAAGTGGTGGTGTTTTACGCCCGGCGCGCGGTATCGCCCGGCCTGGTCTACCCGTCGGGGCAGAAGTTCGACGATGTACCACCGCGGTACCGCGGCAGCGTCAACATCTATTCCCCCGTCTACAACAGACGCGAAGGCGCCCCGCCGCCGATGAGCGATGACGAGATCGATGCCGTCGTGGCCTTCTTGGGGACGCTGACCGACGCGCCCTATGCGGCGGTAGCCCATGGAAACGGGAGCGCGCCAGTCGCGCAGTCGCCCGCCCAGTAAGATGCGGGTCCCATGACGAGGCTCCTTGGGCGCGGGATCCGGCGCGCCGCTATGGTCTCGGCGGCCGCGATCGGCCTCGCCGCGTTGGCGCCCGAAGACCTCGCCCTGGCCCATGCCGTCGGCGTCTCCAGCGGTGAATACCGCTTGGACGGCAAGGTGCTCCACGGCGATATCGGCATGGCCGGGCGCGAGCTCGCCCGCCTACTGCCCGCGATCGATACCAACCACGACGGTGCGATCGATGCTGATGAGTTGGACGCGGGTCGCGAGGCTGTCGCACGCGCCCTCGTGGGCGGCGTGACCGTCGATGCTGACGGAAGAGCCTGCCTCGGAACGCTCGATCGCGCATGGGTGCTCGAGGCCGAGGGCGGCGTCGTCTTCCAGGTGCGCTACACGTGTCCCGAGCTTCCCGGTCGGCTCACGCTGGCCGCGCCGATTCTCGATGCTTTGGCGCCAGGTCACCGCCACATGGCTCGCGTCTTCCGCGCGGGCAAGGCGCAAGTCAGGGTGCTCGATCGGTCCCACGCCACCTGGACCTTGGACGAGACCACCCCATCTGCGGGCTCAGCTCGCATGGCTTGGTCGATGTTGAAGCTCGGAGTCGAGCACATTCTAACGGGCGCCGATCACTTGGTGTTTCTCCTGGGCCTCATTCTCGTGGGCGGGAGGCTGCGCTCGCTGGTCGGTGTGGTGACGGCCTTCACGCTCGCGCATTCGATCACGCTGGCGCTCGCGACGCTCTCCGTGCTCACGCCCAGCCCGCGCCTCGTCGAGCCGGCCATCGCCTTGTCCATCGCCTACGTCGGCGTCGAGAACTTCTTCGTCAAGGATGCAAGCAAGCGCTGGCGGATCACCTTCCCGTTTGGGCTCATCCACGGGTTCGGCTTCGCGGGAGCGCTGCGCGAGATTGCTCTGCCTCGCGGACAGATCCCGATTGCACTGGTTTCTTTCAACCTGGGCGTGGAAGTAGGCCAGTTCGCCGTCCTCGCTGTCGCGCTCCCGGCGATTCTAGCCGCGCGACGCTCACGCTGGTTCGGCGATCGCGGTGTAAAGGTGACGAGCATCCTGATCGCGATCGTCGGTGTCGTGTTGTTCGTCGTGCGCCTCGTGGCGTAGCCGACTACGGTCCGCACGTGCGCTCGGTCCCTGTGCCGAGGCTCAGTTCCCGCGCGGGGCGCGCGGCTGTGAGTACTTCTCGAAGACCGCGACGGTCTTGGGATCGCGACCCAGGATGCATGCGAAGCCGTCGTCGGCGCCACGGCTTTGCGGAACCAACTGCCAGAAGGTGACCACCGGGTTGGTGTCCGTCGTCGCGAAGAAACTCGACAGCCAACTGTCGTAGGCCGGGGCGCGGGCGGCATCTCGATCGGTGGTAGACATCGTACCGTCGATCCCGAACTCGCCCCAGTAGGCGACCTTGTTACCCGCCTTGGCGAGGGCTGCGTGGCCATCGATCCAGGTCTTGGCGTCACTGGCGACGATCGCGGAATCGGTGATGTTGAGATTCCAATAGTTAGGGTCCGGATAGTAGTGGTAGCTGAGCATGTCGAGCGCGGAAAGCTGGGCGATCTTCGAGTAGCTCACATGCTCGTAGCCACTGACCGGATAGGTATTGCTGAGCGTTCCCCAATTGGAGGGGGTGTCATCGAACCCTTCACCGCCGTCGGCAATCAGATGGTTGGGGAAGAGGGGCTTGAGGAACTTCGACAGACTGTCGATCACGGCCACCGGAGCGCTGGCATCGGTGCATGTCTTACAGCGCATTTCATTCGTGATCTCCCAAGCGAGAATGGTGGGCTCGTCCTTGTACGCGATGCCGGTCAGCGTGTTCACCCGTTGCGACAGCTTGGTCGCGTAGTCCTTGAGATAGCCCTGCATGGTCGTGTTCGTGTAGAAGTCGTCGGGGCCGGAGGCGCCCGCCCAGGTCGCGTAGCGAGGAAAGCCGCCGTAGGCGTCCCAGTAGTTGCTCAGGGTCATGAT
>CAZTTW010000499.1:0-4342 GCA_964616265.1 uncultured Myxococcales bacterium
CGCGCCCACCTGAGCTTCCGTCCACGCGAAGGCATAGCCTGTTGCTGCCGCAGCGCCGGGAATTTTCCAAGATGCCGCGCCAAGAGCGAACATCGTTACGTACGCGGGCCCCGGCGCACGCGCCCAGGCGTTGCCTCGCGAAATGCCGGCATTGGCCAATACCTTGGCCAATGCTCCTCCTAGATGCCGTTCTTCCGCCTGCAATTCGGCGCTACTCCGGCAGGCAAAAAGAAAGTCATTCCAGACATAGACTGCGGCGGCATCGTCGTCGGAAAAGGCGCGCTGAAGCCGCGCCAGGACCGGCAAATCGAGTGTGCCAACACCATGGTCGAGCAAGCCTAAGATCCAGTCTTTGGCGGACGCTTCGTCCTTGACCCAGCCCATGGCAATCGCCTGTTCCAGTCCTTGCGAATAGGCGAAAGCGCCGACGGGAAGAGCCGCGCTCGCCAGCTGCAAGAGGCGCAACAGAGGCATTCCGCCAGCCTGAAGCGTAGGCTCACGCGTGGTGGTGGCTGTGTCCATAACCGCCTGCTTCGGGCTCGAACGCTCTCGATTCGCAAGACACCGTCAAGCCCAGCGCGAGCACCAACTCGTCGAGGACATGATCGTGCGGGTACGCTACCCAATCGTCGCCCAGCTGGACCGCTACGTGGCGATTGCCGAGGTGATATGCCGCCCGCGCCAACATGTGGTGGTCCGCGGCGCGCGCAACAGACAATCGTTCCGTAGCGGCCTTGACCTGAACCATGACGTTCGCATGTTCGTCTCGCAAGAAGTCGCCGTCGCGCAGAGAGGTACCGCGGGGTAATAGCACCGCGACCTCCCGACCGTCTTCAAGACGTGCTCGCAGTCGACTCTTGCGGCGGTCATCGAAAGCAAGCGTCAAACGGCCTTCACACGCAACCGGCTTGCCGTCGCTTCGCTCAACTCTTTCACGTAATTCGATCATGATTCTCAGAACAAGAAGTAACGCTGAGCCAACGGCAGAAGACTAGCGGGTTCACAAACCAGCAGCGTTCCGTCCGCGCGAACCTGATACGTCTGAGGATCGACCTCGATCACCGGCAAATAGTCGTTATGAATGAGATCGCGCTTGCGGATGGATCGGGTTCCCCCGACCGCCACCAGGCGCTTCTTGAGCTGCAAGCGCGATCCAATCCCGGCATCCAACGCGGCCTTCGATACAAATGTCACACTCGTCTGCTGAAGCGCGCCGCCCAAGGCGCCAAACATGGGCCGATAGTGGACCGGCTGCGGCGTCGGAATCGAGGCATTGGCGTCTCCCATGGGCGCGGCAGCGATGAAGCCGCCTTTAATGACCAACGCCGGCTTCGCGCCAAAGAACGCTGGCTTCCACAAGATAATATCTGCCAGTTTGCCCACTTCCAGCGAACCGACCTCGCCGGCAATGCCGTGGGTAATCGCAGGATTGATGGTGTACTTGGCAATGTAACGTTTCACACGGAAGTTGTCGTTGCCGCCACTCTCATTATCCACAGACAGCGGACCTCGCTGCTGCTTCATCTTGTGCGCTGTCTGCCATGTTCGAGTGATGGTCTCACCGACGCGGCCCATGGCCTGAGAATCGCTGGACATCATGCTGAAGGCACCGAGGTCGTGCAGAATATCTTCGGCGGCGATGGTCTCGCGCCGGATGCGCGATTCGGCAAAGGCAATGTCCTCTGGAATGCCGGCGTCCAGGTGGTGGCACACCATCAGCATGTCCAAGTGTTCGTCCACGGTGTTGACGGTGTACGGGCGAGTCGGGTTGGTCGACGACGGCAAGACGTTCGGAGCACCACAGGCCCTAATGATATCCGGCGCGTGTCCACCGCCCGCACCCTCGGTGTGGTAGGTGTGGATGGCACGACCACGAAAGGCAGCGATGGTATCCTCGACGAATCCCGATTCATTCAGGGTATCGGTATGAATGGCCACCTGCACATCGTGTTCTTCGGCAACGGCCAAGCACGTGTCGATGGCCGCCGGGGTCGTCCCCCAGTCTTCGTGCAGCTTCAGGCCCATGCACCCGGCTTTGATTTGTTCTCGGAGGCCGCCGGGAAGACTGGCGTTCCCCTTCGCAAGAAAGCCGAGATTGACCGGCAAGGCATCTGCCGCGGCCAGCATGAGCGCCGTATTCCATGGCCCTGGCGTGCACGTCGTCGCGTTGGTACCGGCCGCTGGCCCGGTGCCACCACCGATCATTGTCGTCACGCCGGCCATCAGCGCTTCTTCACATTGCTGCGGGCAAATGAAATGAATGTGGGAGTCTATGGCTCCAGCGGTGGCAATCAGTCCCTCGCCCGCAATGATTTCCGTTCCCGGACCGATGATGATCGACACGCCCGGCTGCACGCTCGGATTGCCAGCCTTGCCAATGCCAGAGATGCGGCCCTCTTTGATGGCAATGTCCGCCTTGACGATGCCCCAGTGGTCGACGATAAGCGCATTGGTGATCACCGTGTCGGCTACTTTGGTGCCCCAAAGCTGGCTTTGCCCCATTCCGTCGCGGATAACCTTGCCACCGCCGAACTTCACCTCCTCGCCATAGATGGCGTAATCACGCTCGACGGAAATGACCAGATCCGTATCGGCCAGTCGCACGCGGTCGCCAACCGTAGGACCGTACATCTCTGCGTAGGCGCGGCGGTCGACGTGCTTCACGATTGCTCCTTGTCGAGCGGCCCCATCACCTCGCCACGAAAGCCATACACTTCACGCTTGCCACTGAAGGCACACAATTCGACGGTACGACTCTGTCCGGGCTCGAAACGAACCGCCGTTCCGGCCGGAATATCGAGCCGAAAGCCACGGGTCTTCTCACGGTCGAAGCGCAGCGCGGGATTGGTCTCGTAGAAATGGTAGTGCGAACCGACTTGAATGGGCCGATCGCCGGTATTGGCCACCTCCACCGTGACGGTCGCCCGGCCATCGTTGATGGTGATCGCCCCCTCTAACGGCAAAACCTCGCCGGGGATCGTATTCGACGTGGGTATGGGTTGATGAACCGTGACCAGCTTCGTGCCATCGGGAAACGTCGCCTCGACCTGAACCTCCGGAATCATTTCTGCGACCCCTTCCATCACGTCGTCCCGTGAGAGAAGCTGAGTCCCGTACGTCATCAGCTCTGCAACCGTCCGTCCGTCTCGTGCTCCTTCGAGGATCGCAGCAGAGATGTACGCCACCGCTTCCGGATAATTGAGCTTGAGGCCTCGCGCCTTGCGCCGCTCGGCGAGCAGGGCGGCCGTGAAGAGAAGCAGCTTGTCTTTCTCACGGGGTAATAAGTCCATCGTTTACTGTTCCTTTGAGCTCAGGTTGACCACACGCGAGGGAAACAGGCCGCCCGCTTGGCCACGAGGGGCCGCAGGACGGTCCAGGCACGCTCGAAGAATCCACGGGCGCGTTCTCCGCTGCTGCCCACGTAGCGTATCAGCAGGGCACCGCGAACACGCGTCACCGCCAAACGATCGACGCCGGTTGGCACCATGGCGTCGCCAAACAGGCTCCCGTAGTCGACACCATCGACGCCTGGCCAAGACGCGAGCAGGGTGCCGGCCACCGATGCACCACGCATCCCCCAGGTGGCCTGCTGCACCTCATTTTCGAAGCGCGTCCGTTCGAATACCAACGGCTGGGCATCTCGCCGCACCTGCCACTGCTGGCGACACACGCCCGTGCGAAAGCCCTCGTCGCAGGCGGGCCGGCCGAGGCAGACGATCTCCCAGCCCACAAACGCCGCATCGCCCTGCAAATCAACCCTCGTTGCGACTTCCGCGCGCGCTCCTTCGAACACGATGGTCTCTTGGGGCAACCATTCGAGCACCGCACCCGCAGCCACACTCAGGTTTTGCACGAGCGACGACCCGCGGCCATCGCTTCGGTAGATCTTCGTCGCCGCGGGGGCCGTCACGAGAACATGGGCCCCTTCACGCGCACTAACATCCACCGCTAAGGAATCGCCAGGCACCAGACCGCCTGGCGGATGCAAAAGATAGACATGACAGACAGCCTGTCCCTCGGGATAGAACGGCCGCTGCACGAGCAACGGTCCGTAGTGTGTTTGACTTGCGAGGAGCGTTCGGTCTTCTTCCTTCGCAAACGATAGATGCAGTGAGGCCTGCCACGACGTCGCGTCAGACTTCCCTCGTCTCGAAGCTGACGGGGCGTTCCCAGATGACAAGGACGACACAGCCGTCGGGACTATGGACCGCGTGGCTACTTCCCGGCGGATTGACGATGAGGGTGCCCTCGGCGTAACTGCCGCCAGCGTCGACCTGTGAGCCGTGAAGAACGTGGATGTGCTCATAACCCTCGTGCCAATGGTGAGGGATGCTGGCGCCCG
>CAZTTW010000500.1:0-4333 GCA_964616265.1 uncultured Myxococcales bacterium
TCCCGGACTGCGCGGGATTGCCACCGTTCCCCACGGCCAGGTTGTAACTGAACAGGCTGTTGAGAACGGTCCACGAAACGCCAATGCTGCTCAGGGCACCGCCGTTAGAGCCAGAATTGCCCGCGCCGTCGGTGCCGCCGAAAGTACTGTTCACGACATAGACCGGCAAATTGTTGTACTGCTCAAAGGCGCGGATGGCGCCGCCGCCGACGTCGGGTCCGGTGTCTGCACAGACGTTGTTGAGGAAGCGCGAATTGATGACTTTCAGGCGTCCGCCGCTGGCGTAGATGGCACCTCCGCCGGCGTATTGGGTATCGCTTTTCGAATTGCCATTGGCAAACGTGAGATTCTGCACCGTGAGCTGCGGGTCCGATTGATTGTCGCAGTGGGCGCTGGTCCACACCTGTTTCTCGTCGCAAGTGTTCATATAGAGGATGCGCGTGGTGCCGCCGCCGCTCAGGATGACTTTGCCGCCCCCGTCGATGACGATCTTGGGGCCTTTGTCATTGAACACTTTGGCGGGTTTGGTGAGCGTAATCGTCGCGACGTCCGAGCCACAATTGAACGAGATGATACCGCCGGCAGCGACGGCAGCCACGAAAGCGTCGGCGGTGCAACTGGCAGCCGTTCCATTGCCCACGACGGTGGTGGAACTAGATGTATCCTCCAACATCGCTTCGGCAGGAATGGGACACTTGCCGTTGGGATTGCCCGGATCGCCAGGTTGCACGGGCACGACGGTACCCGTCGAACTTCCACCCGAGCTTCCGCTCCCACAAGCGCAAAGCATCGCCGTCAAAGCGACCCACGCAACCCCGCCGAAGCCGCTCGCTGCAAAGCCGGGATAGTCCCTCATGGCGCACTCCTCCTCGCCCGATAATAACAGAGTCCGCGGGTGGCCGCTGAGCCGCTACCCGAGAGGCAATGACAGCCCCTACAGCAGACGTGCCGCCACTTCGTCGGCGATGGCGAGACACGAGGTGAGCCCGGGCGAGTCGATGCCGAACAGGTTGAGCAAGCCGGGCACGCCGTGCACTTCGGGACCTTGGAATTGAAAATCGCGGAAGCCGTCTCCCGCCGGCGTCAGCTTGGGACGAACACCGACGAACCCGGGCGCCAGGGCTCCGTCGGCAAGCGCAGGATAGTAGTGGCGGATCGAACGATAGAAGAACGGCGCACGCGATTCGTCGAAACGGTAGTCGGGTTTTTCCACCCACGTGGCGTCCGGGCCGAAGCGCAGGTTGCCCGCCAGATCCAAGGCCACGTGAATGCCAAGACCGTCGGGACCGGGCAAGGGATAGATGAGGTGGCTGAACGGAGAGCGCCCTGACACCGTAAAGTAGTGCCCCTTGGCGAAGTACGCGCGCGGCACGAAGGCCGGAGCCAAACCGCGAATACTTGCAGCCACGGCCGGCGCCGAAAAGCCTGCCGCGTTGATCACCTGGCGAAATTTGAAGCGGTCTGGCTCGCTTCCGCCGATGACGAGCTCGACGCCCGTCTCGGTCACCTCGCCACCCATCATGGGACTGCCGAGAACGATATCGGCGCCCGCAGATCGGGCGTCCGCCGCCAACGCCTGCATCAGCCCATGACTGTCGACCAGGCTCGTTCCAGGCGACAGCAGCGCGTGCACACAAGCGAGCGCCGGCTCGATCGCGCGTACCTGCTCGCGCGCCAGGAAGGTGAGCTCCTCGACGCCGTTCGTCTCGCCCTGGGCCTTGATGCGTTCGAGCTCGGGCACCTCGCTGTCGTCCACGGCGACGATCAGCTTGCCGATGCGCCGCCATTCCACTTTGGCGGCCGTACAGTACGCTTGCAATGCACGACGACCGGCAGCGCAGAATCGTGCTTTGTAGGATGCCGTCGGGTAGTACATGCCACCGTGGAGCACCTCGGAGTTTCGCGAGCTGGTGTGTTGTCCGGTTGCCCGCTCGACTTCGAACAGCACCACCTGGCGTCCGGCCAAGGCCTGCCTACGCGCGATCGCAAGGCCGACCACGCCCCCACCAATGACGGCCACGTCCAGTCGTTCGCTCATTTCGTGCACACATTATCATCGCGCCGAGCAAGGTGCCTTTGGCGATCGCATGCCTGCCATGCATGCAAAGCCGATTACGTTCCGACCGGCGTCACGGCGCAGTAGTTGCGGCGCATGCAAAGCGTGGGACAATGCCCGCCGCCGGAGAGGAAGCCCTTGCTAGGATAGCCAGCCGATGGAACGTGGGAATAGATTCGAACAGAACGACGCCGCCGCAGCGCCGGTCAAACGACCGGACGAGCTGATCACGGTCTACGATGAACGCGGCCGCGAGCTGCACATCCGGCGTGCAACCTGGGTCGAGAGCGTGCTGTCGCCGGGACTGCGGAAAGCCTGGGATGATCCGAAGGGATTGGCCGAGCAAATCGTGCAGGCGCTGCACGACGATTTCGCGGAGCAGGTCAAGCAAGCCACGGAACGACTGCTCGTTCTCGACCACGAGAGCGAAAACGCCCTCATCCTGGCCGCCATCGTCCGCACGGAATGCGGCGCACTCGACTTGGCCGAGGAAACCATCGAGCGGTCTATTCACAAGCACGGACCTTCGGGATCGGCGCTGACCAATTTGGCCAAGCTCTACGAACGGCGCGGCGACAAGGCCAAGTCGAAGACCACCTTACGTCGATCGCTCGCTCTGGATCCCAACCAGGACAGTCTCCTGTGGTGGGCGACGCTGGCCAAGGAAGAGCGCGGGGACGCGGGTTTCGTCGCCGCCCTGGAAGAGATCGCCAACCTGCCGAAAGCGTGGCGGCCGCACTTGTGGCTCGCCCGAGAAAAACTCAAGCAAGGCGACCGGCCAGCAGCTCTGGTGCTGTACGAGGAAGCTCTAGCCCGCGCGGCGGATCGTGCCGACGTTCTGCTGATGATCACCGGCGATCTGGGCAACGCCGGAGCGCTCGACGATCTGATTCGCTTGGCTGCTCCGCACTACACGCCCGAGGTGCACGGCCCGCGTGCCGGAATGAACATCGCGCGCGCCTACACGCAGCTCGGCTGCACCGACGAGGCGCGCGCCTTGGTACGACGGCTGCAAGCCATGAACTGGCCGCCGTTCGCCGAAGCGCTGGCCAAACTGGAAGCAGAAATCGTCGCGGCATCGTTGCCACCGATCACGGATGCGTCGCCGGCCATCGGCATCTATGCGATCGAGCGCCCGCTTTGGACGCGTGGGCTTTGCGAGCCAGATTGGCTTTTTCGCGCGAACGCCACCGACGAGCCGACCATCTCCCTGGTCACCTTTGCCAACGAAATGCTCAAGGACGACACACCCCAGGTACGCATGTCCGAGGCGCTTGGGCGCCTCACGCGTAGTCTTCCGCTGTACCTAGCGGAGACCTTCGGTCTCGGCTATCGGATGCAAAGCCGCGCGCTCATGTTGATTTCGAAGGCGCATGGTCCTGCGGTCATCGGGCAAATGCTAGGACGCTCGGTCCTCGAGTCACAACTTCCGGCAAGCCCTGGCCGACGGGTAGTCGTTGCCGGCAGCCTCGTTGCGGAAGGCGTCCAGCTTTGCATCTGGGAAGTCGGCAACGGTCACGCGACCGAAACCGTGAACGTCGCCTCGCCGCTCGACGATGTCGGCGCACTGGTCGCCGCGACCGAGAAGGCCTTGGCGGCCAATCTCGAGAAGCGCGGTTTGCTGGCGCGCATGCGACCGCCCGCTTTCTACCAAGCGCCGAGCTCGGAAATACTCGCGTCCTATGCCCTCGCGCTCGAACAACTGCTCTACCAAGTGCTCGCCGCCAATGACGTCCTGCCGCCACGTTCGCTGTGGAACGAGCGCGGCCTTTTCGAAACCTACTTCAATCTCGTCGATGGGTGGCCGAGTGCGCCCGAATCGGCACGACTCATCGCCATCAGTGGAACGGTCGCTGCCATCAAGTACGGCTCTTCCATCGTCGGGCCCTACCGCGACCTGGTCCTACACTGGCTGGATGAAGCGGTCGCCGGATCCGTGCTCTATCGTTTGGCGCCCGCGGTCTTCAAGCGCCTCGGCGAAACCGAGTCGTTCGAGCGCGCGCTCGCACGCTTGCCCAAACTGGCCGACGCCGCGTACATTGCCTGGCTCGAACGCGTGCAGAACGAGGCCTAGCGTGCATTGGCCATCAAACGGGTTACCGCGAGTAATGGGCTAATCCGCTCGGAACAATCGCCGCTGGTCGCGACGCAGCCGTGGCTGCGCCGCCAACGGAAAATTGAATGTCGGCCGGAAAATCCGATTCATGAGTGCGATGAGCTGACGAAACTTGTAGGCGTCGTGGTGGGCGTCGCCAGTCTGTTCGGACTCTTTCCAGC
>CAZTTW010000501.1:0-4314 GCA_964616265.1 uncultured Myxococcales bacterium
GACCCCCAAGGGGGAAGAAATCATTCGGGCCCACGTCCCCATGTCCGAGACGCTAAAATACGCCTCGGATCTGCGCTCGATCACCGGTGGCCGCGGCTCGTTCGCCATCGAGTTCTCGCACTACGACGAGCTGCCCGGACAGCTCATGGACAAGGTCATCGCCGATTCGAAGATGGCGGCGGACGAGGACGAATAAGAGAGAGCGCAGAGAGGACGGAGGGCACAGAGGGCTTCCTCTGGCTCCCTGTGGTAGATCGAAAAGAATCATGAAAGTTCTGTTCATTGGCGGCACGGGCATCATCAGCTCGGCCTGTTCCCGCATTGCCGTCGAGGCAGGTATTCAGCTTTTTCATCTGCGCCGAGGGAAGACCGGGCGGCAGGTTCCGCTCGGTATCAAGGTGCTGACGGGGGACATTCGCGATCCGGCGGCGGCGCGCGCTGCAATCGGCAATCTCAAGTTCGACGTGGTGGTCGATTTCATCGCCTTCACGCCCGAGCACATCGCCCTCGACATCGATCTCTTCCGCGGCAGGACCGGGCAATTCGTGTTCATCAGCTCTGCCTCGGCCTACCAGACGCCACCGCGCAGCTTGCCGGTCACGGAGTCCACGCCGCTCGACAATCCGGTATGGGCGTACTCGCGTGACAAGATAGCCTGCGAGGAAGCACTGCTGGCCGCTTACCGGCGCGAGCAATTTCCGTTCACTGTGGTGCGCCCGTCGCACACCTACGACCGCACGCTGTTCCCGGTGCACGGCGGCTACACGGTCGTTCATCGCATGCGCCAGGGCAAGCCGGTGATCGTGCACGGCGATGGCACGTCCTTGTGGACGCTCACCCACCACGAAGACTTCGCGCGGGCCTTCGTCGGACTGCTTGGCAACGACCGAGCCATCGGCGACACCTTCCACATCACGTCCGACGAGTGGTTGTCGTGGAATCAGATTCACCTGCAGCTCGCGCAGGCGGCCGGTACGGAAGCGAAGCTGATGCACCTGCCGTCGCACATCATCGCCAAGGTCGACCGCGAATGGGGAGACAGCTTGCTTGGCGACAAGACCCACAGCATGATCTTCGACAACAGCAAGGTGAAGCGGCTCGTTCCTGGCTGGGAAGCGCGCATTCCCTTCTCGCGCGGCGCCGAGGAAATCATGGCGTACTACGACGGCGATCCCATTCGGCAGGTCGTCGATAGGGCTTTCGACGCCACCATGGACAGACTGGTCGAGATCGCGCGCCGTCTGGAGAATTCGTAACCAGCGATGGTCAAAACCCAGCTCCGCATCATCTACGGCGACACCGACCAGATGGGTGTCGTGTACTACGGCAACTACCTGCGCTTCTTCGAAGCCGCGCGCAACGAATGGCTGCGCGCCAAAGGTGTCCGTTGGCGCGACATCGAAAACGAGCACGCCATCTACTTGCCGGTCGCCGAGGCCAAAGTGAACTACAAGCGCCCCGCGCGCTACGACGACCTCATCGACATCGAGACACGGCTTGGCGAGCTGGGACAGGTGTCGCTTCGCTTCGACTACCGCATCCTGCGCGAAGGCGAATTGCTGGTGCACGGCCACACCGTCCACGCTTGCATCACTCGCGACGGCAACATCCGCGAGTTTCCCGAGCCGTTGCGAGACCGCCTGCGCGAAGCGCGGTAAGATGCCGCATTCATGGACAGCAAGCCCACCTACTCGCAGGGCGAGGTGAACGAGATCATCCGCCGCGCGCTGGAGCAACAATCGCGGCATCAGGATCACCTCGACCACGATGATCT
The DNA here is from genome assembly GCA_964616265.1 of uncultured Myxococcales bacterium. Classification (GTDB taxonomy): domain Bacteria; phylum Myxococcota_A; class Polyangia; order Fen-1088; family Fen-1088; genus Fen-1118. The sequence continues at coordinate 1,775 of CAZTTW010000501.1, forward strand.
GGTGGCTATCGCCGACGAGGTAGGCATCGATCGGGCCTCGCTGGAGCAGGCAAAGGCCGAGATCGCCAAGGATCGGGACCGCGCCGTCGAGCGAGATGACGACGCCAAGACCTTGGCGGTCGAGCGGAGCCTTCAGCTCAAGAGCTTCCTCGGCGCGCTGGTCAGTCACGCCATCATGAACGTCGCGTTCTACGTCATCGACACGCGGTTCTTCGGCGGTATTTGGTTCAAGTGGCCCCTTCTGGGCAGCGCCATTCTGCTGGCGTTCCGACTCCGACGTGTGATTGCGCCACGCGAGCAACTGCTGCGCCGTCGACGCAAAGAAGAACGCCGGCGAGCGAGGGAACAGCGCCGCGCTGCCTGGATCAACATCAAACAGCGCGTACTACCGAGCGGTCGCGAAAAGCCCAGCAGCAAGCACTTCGAGGTGGTGGTCCAGGCCGGCGTCACGGCTTTGCTGGAAATCGCGGCGCGCAAGCTCGACGAGCACGCGAAGAGCGACCGCCGCGATAAGTGATATTACTTCGGCCGATGCTCGGGATGTTCGTCGAAATAGGCGTCGCGGCTCTCACGCGTGATTTCCACGACATAGAGCCGCTCCTTGAGCAATTGCGACTGGCAGCCTAGACGCGAGTCGGGGCGTACGTCGAAGGCACCGTCGAGCTTGTCCTCCTCGTTGTCTTCGAGGGGCGAGACGTCTGCCAGGCCTTCTTTGATGTACACGTGGCATGTCGAGCACGCGCACACGCCGCCGCACGCCGAGCCAAGCTGGGCACCCACCCTTTCGGCGGCGTCACGAATCGTGGTCCCCACCGGAACCTCGGCTTCGATACCGTCGGGAACGAAACGCACCCGCGGGCTCATTTGCCGGTCACCTTCTTCTCGACGCTGTCCAAGGCCTGTCCTCGCACGTTCGCGTCCAGCGCGGCATTCATGCGTCGCCGTGCGAACTCCTTGCTGGCCTCGTCCAGGGCCGCGACGGCCGAGCGTATGGCCAGGTGGTTCGTAGCCGCCTTGGCCACCTCCAGCTTTTCTATCGCCGCCGTAATGGCCGGGACCTCGCCTTCGACGAGCAGCTCGGACGACGCGACCAGCGCCGCGCGGGTTGCGCCCAAGATGCGATCGGCTTCGACACGCTCGACGGTGAGCAGGCGCGCACCCATATCGTCGTCAGCATGTTCGAACGAGTCGCGAATCATGCGTTCGACCTCGTCGTCGCTGAGGCCGTAGCTCGGCTTCACGCGAATCGACGATTCCTTGCCGGTGAATTCTTCGAGCGCGGAAACGCTGAGGATACCGTCGGCGTCGACGGTGAAGGTCACCTTCAGGCGCGCCATACCCGCCGTCATGGGCGGGATACCGCCTAGCTTGAAACGCGCCAGCGAACGGCAGTCGCTCACCAGCTCGCGCTCGCCCTGCACGACGTGCAAATCGAACGCCGTCTGGTTATCGGCGTAGGTGGTGAAGGTTTGGACCGCGCCGCAAGGCACGGTGGTATTGCGATGGATGAGCTTTTCCGTCACGCCGCCCATCATCTCGATGCCCAGCGAAAGCGGCACAACATCCATCAGGACGACGTCGCCGCGTCCGCCGCTGACCAGCAGATCGGCCTGCACTGCCGCCCCAAGCGCCACCACCTCGTCCGGATCGATATCGGCCAGCGGTTCTTTGCCGAACAGCTCCGCCACGAATCGCCGCACGATCGGCATGCGAGTCGCGCCTCCTACGAGGATCACGCCGGAGAGCTCTTCCACGGCTACGCCCGCATCGCGAATGGCACGCCGGACCGGCGGCGCACAGCGATCCAGAACCGGCCGCACGAGCGCGTCGAGCTTTTCGCGCGACAGCCCGCCCTGCCAATTCCCTCCCGCCAGAGCAACCGTCACGGTCGTCTCGCTCACAATCGTCAGCGCCTCCTTCGCGGCGCGGGCCGCATCGAGAACCGCGCGCGCGACACCAGGGTCGCCGCCCGCATCCGCAGGCCGCGCCATCGCCGACAGCAAATGCCCTGCCACCGCGCGATCGAAGTCGTCACCGCCGAGCGCCGAATCGCCGCCCGTGGACTTCACCTCGAACACGCCGCCTTCGAGCTTCAGGATGGAAATGTCGAACGTGCCGCCGCCGAGGTCGAAGACCGCGAAGGTGCCTTCGGCCTGCTTGTCGAGGCCGTACGCCAGCGCCGCGGCGGTCGGCTCGTTGAGCAGTCGCATGACTTCGAGCCCCGCCAGCCGGCCAGCGTCGCGGGTGGCCTGCCGTTGAGCGTCGTCGAAGTAAGCAGGCACGGTGATGACCGCGCCGTCGAGCTCGCCGCCCAAATCCGCTTCAGCGCGCGCTTTGAGAACCCGAAGAATTTCGGCCGACACTTCCATCGGCGTGACGGCGCGGCTGCCGCCGGCAACGGCGAAGCGAACGATAGGATCAACAGGATCGACAGGATCGCCGGACGACGACCGCGCAAACCGATACGACGTCAGCTCGCGCGTGGCTTCGGCGTCCTCGGGCCCGCGCCCCATGAATCGCTTGACCGAGGCGATGGTGTC
>CAZTTW010000502.1:0-4305 GCA_964616265.1 uncultured Myxococcales bacterium
CTCGTGAACCTGACCGGCTATGCGCAGCTCGTGTATACGGCCTCGCCGTGGGGCCCCACCGGCACCAGTACCCGGTCGCTTCGCATCAACGCCGTCAGCCTGGCAGCATCCGGATATCTGGTGCAGGACACCGGCAAGGAGGGCGACGTACGGTACAACGTTGGCTTTCTCGCAACCCAGAATCGCTACAACGGCGCAGCCAACACGATCCAGGCAGGTGGTTCGGCAACGGCGGCGTCACTGAACGCATCCGCACTGAACGGCACCTACTTGAATGCCTCTGACGTGTGGTTCGCCTACGACGTGAAGACAACGAAACTTGAATTGGAGCCTGCGGCAACGCTGTCGATTCAAGCCGGGCAGTTCTTGGTCCCGTTCGGAGTCGAGGCGGTGTCGACGGAAAACAACCGACCCACTATTAATCAGGCGCAGTTTGTCTCGCGGCTTGGCTTTACACGCGATCTTGGCATTATCGCTACCGGTGGACTTCTGAACCGGAACGATCCTTCGGCCACGACTGTTCCGCTCATCAGCTACACCTTCGGTGTCTTCGACGGCGCTGGGCCGAACAGTTTCGACACCAACACCGGCCTCGACCTTCTCGGCCGGTTGGCTCTGAACCCATTTTATCAGTACGCCGATAATTTCCGGAATCTCACGCTCGGTGGAAGCTGGTACGAAGGCAACAAGTTCTCGACCACCGGCACGCTTCCCCAAAAAAGGAGAATCGGCGGTGACTTTAGCTGGCTACGCAAGCCGTTCCTACTCACCGCGGAGTATGTCTACGCCAAGGACGGCTACGACGGGCGCAACGCTCCGAAGACGGGCACCGGACCGGCGCCCACCGGCGTGTCGGCCAAGGCCAGCACCTTTGTTGGAACTCTCTTTTTCACGCCGGGCACGCTGCCTGATTTCCAGCCGTGGGTGCGCTTCGATTTGTGGCGCCCGTGGGCCTATTCCAACCTCACTGATGCTCAGATCGCGTCGGCCAACGCGAGCGGCAACTGGGGGAACCGCCGTGACGCCTATTCAGTCGGCTTCAACTGGTTCGCCTGGGCGGTCGAGCCCATCGTGAGGCGTTCCTACGATACTTCGGCAACTTGGCGGGTCATCAAGCTGCAGGCCAGCTACACGCGCCTTCGCCAAACGGCGTATACCGGCGCCCAGAACCAAGTCGACGTTTCTCTGTTTGGAAATTTCTAGGGAGAGCAACGGAAGAGGTCAGAACCATGGAGAATCTGCAAGGACTAAGCAGCCGGGAAATCCTGTTCACGAAGGATGCTTCTGCGAAGGTGATGGACACAGTTCCCGCGGAAGTGCCTCATGGGGAGAAGCCGGCCCTGACCGTGCTGAACGGGGAACGCGGCAAGGTCCGACCCCGGCGGAAAAGGGAGAGTCGGTGGAAGCCGCTCGCGCTCGGGGCTGTGCTGCCGGCTCTGCTTTTCAGCGCATGGGAAGTTTCCACGCGACTGCATTGGGTGAAGCCCTTCTTTCTGCCGCGACCTTGGACGGTGGCACTGGCATTCAAGGACATGCTTCTCGACGAGGGACTGCTAACTGATTTTCGCGTTAGTGCCATCATTGTCAGCGAGGGTTTCCTTCTCGGCGCGGTGCTTGGCTTGATTGCCGGGATCGGCTCTGGACTCTCCAAGACGGTGGAACGTCTTCTTGGCCCCGTGTTGAATACCATTCGTCAAGTGCCGCCCTTGGCCTGGCTGCCGCTCATTGTGCTGTGGGTGGGGATCGGCTCGGCGGCAAAGGGCGTGATGATCGGTAAGGCCGTCTTCTTCCCGGTGTATCTCAATACCCTGCAAGGGATTCGCGGCGTTTCGAAGGAATTCGTCGAGGTGGCCCGGATCTTCGAATACAACCGGCTGTTGCTCTTGCGGAAGGTCGTCCTCCCGGCTGCGTTGCCGTCGATCTTTGTGGGCCTTCGCTACGGGGCCGGTGCGGCGTGGGCCGTGGTCATCATCGCGGAAATGTTCGGCGGGAAAGTTGGCCTTGGGTACATCCTGGTTCGCTCGCAGGAGTTGCTCCTCACCGACCAACTCTTCGTCGTCATCGTGATCATCGGCATCGTCGGCTACGCGGTGGATGTTGTCCTTCGTCGGGTCGAGTTCGGGCTAATGCGTTGGAAGCGGGGATTCGAGGGCTAGCCATGACCACCGTCGCCACAGTGGAGAAATCCGGTCTTTTGATCAGCGGACTGACCAAAGTCTTTGCCACCGATCAGGTGGACGTCACTGCCCTGGAACGGGTGGAGCTGAAGATCAAGAAGGGTCAGTTCGTGTCCATCGTCGGTTCCAGCGGTTGCGGCAAGACGACACTTCTGCGGATTATCGCCGGTCTGGAGGGCGATTTCGAGGGAAAGCTGGAATTAGAGGGCGAGCCCGTGAAGGGGCCGAGTGCAGAGAAGGGCGTGGTTTTTCAGGAGCATCGTTTGCTGCCTTGGTTGACGATCGAGGAGAACGTCGCTTTCGGGCTTATCCATAAGAGCTCGCAAGAGAAGAAGGAATTGGTCGACCGCTATTTGGCCCTGGTAGGCCTGGCGAAGTTCGCCAAGGCGTATCCCAACCAACTGTCTGGCGGTATGGCCCAGCGGGCGGCTATTGCGCGGGCGCTGGTCAGCAAGCCGAAAATTCTGCTCCTCGACGAGCCGCTTGGCGCACTGGACGCCATGACTCGCGTCTACATGCAGAACGAGCTGGAAAAGATCTGGCTTGAAGAAGGGACGACCATGGTGATGGTCACCCACGATGTCGAGGAGGCCATCTACCTGAGCGACGTCGTCGTGTTGATGTCGTGCCGGCCCGGACGGGTGAAGAAGACGATCCCCATCGACTTGCCACGGCCGCGGCAGAGGGACGGTGCAGGGTTCGTCAACATTAAGAAAGAGTTGCTCGACGAGTTCCACCTGCAAGCGAAGGAGTACTTTAGCTATGAGATATAGGACGCCGCCGCCTCGGGGGCCTCGGAGCTAGCAAGCATGGCTTCGGGCGATCGCAAACATACCGGCGAGAAGGCCATCGACGTCGTCGCGCTAGGACTGGCCACTGCCATCCTGGCGACGCCGTCCCTAGTTCCGCCGTGCGCGCACGAACTGCTCACGGCTTCAGGTGCGACGGTGCCCATGCGCTGCCACTGGACCTTCCAGATCGTGCGGTTGGTGGGTCTTGCGGCCGTGGTGGTTGCACTGCTGCTGGTTGCGGCGCGCAAGGGATCTCGGCGTAACGCCACTGCGGAGTTCCTCGTTCTCCTCGCTGCGCTTGTGGTCGCGGTCACGCAACCGTGGATCGTGGGTCTGTGCGGGAGGGACGAAATGGCCTGCCGCATTACCGCGCGCTGGGTGTGGCTGTGGGCCGCTCTTCTCGCCGTGGCTGGCTTGGCTGCGCGTTGGTTGGGGAAGTCTGCGCAGGTGGCGGCTGTAGTACCGGATCCCTGGGAGCAGGCCGCGGGTGGCCGAGAGGCGGTGAAGTGATGTGGAAGTTGGTTCTCAACGGGATTCTTCGGCGCCGCTGGCAATCGCTGGCGACGGTGCTTGGGGTCGGGCTAGGGGCAGGGCTGTTGGTTGCTGTGTTTTTGCTCTACCGCGGATTCGATCAGGGGCTTGAACGGGGAAGGCAGCGCCTCGGCGCGGATCTGCTGGTCGTGCCGAGCAATGCAACGGTGGATCCGGATCGTGCGTTGTTCGCGGGCTCTCCGCTGAACGTGTACATGGACAAGGCGCTAGCCGAAGGCGCGCGCAAGGTGCCGGGCGTGCGGCGGGTGGAAGCACAGTTTTTCACGCAGTCGCTGCATCTCGAGTGCTGCTCCGTGGGGATCGAAACGCGGCTTATCGGTGTGGAAGAGCAAGTGATTCGCCGCTTGGCTGGGATGTCGGCCGAGGGGCGCGAGCATCTGGCGGCCGACGAAGTCATCGTTGGATCTGAGCTCTTGGGCGGCATCGGCAAATCCGGTGCCCTCATTGAACTGCTCGGGGAGATCTTCAAGCTCGCATTTCGGCTGGAGCCGACGGGGACCTCGCTCGACTACTCCATTCTTATGCCCATGGATTCGGCGAGAGATTTGGCCGCGCGGGCCGACGGGTTGCGCGACGTCTGGAAGCTGGCCGGCGATCCGCACCAACTGGTTTCCGCGTTGCTCGTCGAGGTGGAGGATCCTGCGACGATCAAGGATGTCAGCCGCGCCCTCGAAGATCTGGGGCAAGTGAAGGTCATCCGCGCCGCAGACACCTTCCAGCGTCTCAAGCGCTTGATGGGGGCCTTCGTGTTCATATCGATTGTACGGGCAGGGCGCACAGCCGTG
>CAZTTW010000503.1:0-4299 GCA_964616265.1 uncultured Myxococcales bacterium
TGGCCTTTGCGCTACTTCCTGAATCGGATCCTCGTTGGCGCGCGAGAGTGTGTCAAGCCTGCTTCCCCGTCCGATAGAAGTGTTAACCGAACGGAAACTCCGCCCGACCGGAGGTACACCCATTAGATAGCCGCTACCAGGCTACCAGATCGTGGTGTCGACAATCGTAAAGCAGGTGGCGCCCGGTTGCGTCCAGTGGATCATGTTGTACCAGAACTGAGCGGTCTGGTAGAGATCCTGCGGCGAGGAGCCCTTGCACGAGGGGTCGTTGTTCTGATTCGTGCCAGCCCACTGGTTCGTGTAGGTAATCCACTCGTCGGCATACACGAGCACGCGCCCCTTTCCGGTGATCTTTCCCACGAGCCAATTTCTGACGCTCGATGCGTCCGTTGTCGTCGCTGCAACGTGAGCATCCGCAGGTGCACTGATGGGACGGCCCCCATCAATTCCTATCATTTGGACGCCGAGGCTTAGGTTCTCGATGACGGGATCGGTTCGGTTGAATTCGGTGATCTGATACGGGTTGTTGCACTGATAGGGACACTTCGCGATGGCACAGGGTGGTGAATTGATCGATTGACCGTAGGCGATGCCGGAAAACGCCAGGAGGGCATTCTTGGCGTTTATTTCGTTGCCGTCGTTTGAATAGCCACTTAGCGAGATGACGCCGCCACCCTGGTTTTCGATCCAATCTTGAAAGGCTGCCACTTCCGATGCGCTGAACGTCCACCAAGGTCCGTTATTCGAGTCGTCTCCAAGGCCTGCAAGAATGACGAGGTTGTAACCGGCCAAGAACGCCGGTGTGAACGTCGGCTTGCTCAGGTAGTTGTCGACCTTCGCGGTTCCGGCGCTGTTCGAGCTGAGCCAATCCTGAAAAGCCGAATCACTGCTATCGCCCCAGACGCCCGGCTTTCCCACGACCGCGACCTGCAACGTCGAGCAGACACAGGCGTCACCGTTCGTGCACGCAGCCTCGCCGTCGTTCGAAGAGGTCACCGAGCCGTCAGACGGCGGGGGAAGTGTCAGGGAAATACCCGAGCCCCCCGAGGCGCTCGAGCCACTCGAGCCGCCAACCGATCCGCTCGCTGCCCCTGCGCCAGCACCGCCGCTGGAATCGCCGACTCGGACGGTGCTGCTCGCACACGCAGAGGCAACGATGGACAGAGAGGCACTGACGATCAGTCTGCCGACAGTGCCTCGCATGCTCAGATTCCTGACCTCAATACCGAGGCATTCGACGACGGACCTGGCTCCGACGCAGTCCCAGCGCGGCGGCGATGAATCCAACGATCACCAGCGCTCCCGAGGAGCCATCGCGCGCATCGCCGATGCGGCAGGAACAGCCCGAGCTGCCACCCGTCTTCGTCGAGCCGCCATCGCCCGAAACGCCGCCGCTTCCCGAGCCACCGCTGCCGTTGTTCCCGTTGCCTGCTGAGCCGCCGGAGTTTCCCGCGCTGCTGCTGGAACCGCCGTTGCCGCTGCTGCTCGCTCCGCCATTTCCATTACCGGCCGCGCCGCCATTGCCGTTACCAGCGGCCCCGCCAGCTGCATTTCCAGCGGCGCCGCCGCGGCCGCTGCCGCCGCCGGCCGAGCTGCCGCTCGCGCCACCGTTCGAGGTGCCGCTGCTGCCGCTGCTACCGCTGCTGCCGCTGCTGCCACCCGCCGCGCTACCACCCGCTCCCGAGCCTCCGCTTCCTGGACTCGAGCTGCTCTGGAACTTCAACCAATTGAGGTGGGCCGCGCCGGCAAAGACGAGGTACAGCTTGGAGACGCCTGTCACTTTCTGGCTCAGGGTGCAGGTCTGCGTGGCCCACGAGCTCGACGCGGTTACCGCGCACTTGCCGAGCGAGGTGCCGTCCTGCGCATCCTGGTGCAGCTCCACCGTCGTGTCGGCGTCGGCCTTTACGCGCAGCTGGACACTGTCCACACCGTCGTCCGTGTAATCAACGTTCTCGAAGTAGACATAGCCGCCACTGGTCACGGAAATGGACTGTCCCAGGGTGCTATCACCGCTGTCTTCCTTCGTGACCTTGTCCTGGCCGTCGAAGTCTTCACCCTCGATCTCGACGAACGCGTCGCGACCCATCAACGGGCGCTTGGCGCTGACGATGAGGAGTAGCCCAGACTGTTTCAGCATCGTCACCGTCGTGCTGAAAGTGGCGTCCGTCAGGGTCTTTTGGGCGGTCGTAGCCGAAAGGTGCTGCGCGGCGTGCATCTGTCGCCACTGGTCCTCGGACGGGCTCGCGGGCTTGCCCAGGGTGACCCACACGCTGTACGGATTGCTGTGTTTCTCGTCGACCACGTACTGAGTAACGTAGACGGCCTTTCCGGCAAGTGCCGTCGGAAGATTCGTCACGCTGATGGCCTGACTATCGCCGGAGCCGCTCGCCGTGTTGAGCGTGTTGTTATAGTTGTAGAGCAAGATCTGCAGCGAATCGCCCGAGGCCGACGTAGTGGCCATACCGTTGATGCCGCCACTGTTGTCACTGCCACCGCTGAGCATGAGCCTATTGGGACCGGTGTAGTTGAGCAACTTGAAGGCATTGAAGGCAGCCTTGCGCATGCCCTGGAAGGTCATTAGACCGAACACCTGACCAAACGGAGTGTTCCCGTTGCTCATCGATGTCATGTGGATGCCTGTGGTGCCACCGTCCTCGTCGAAGACGTCCGTCAGCACCCAGTAGGAAAACACGTCGATCGCCGCCGTGTCGCCCGAATTCTTGTCCGAAAGCAGCTTGGCGGCCTTGATGATGAACCCAACATTCCAGTTGTTATCCATGCTGTTGGTCGCATCGCCCACCTGGCCGCCCTGGCCGCTGTAAGACGAGTTCCATTCGGTATTGAACGATTTCACCGCCGAGGTCGTATAGCCATTACCCGTGATGGCGCTGATCCGGGTGTTGTTGTCGCTGACCAGGTTGGAAGGGTCCGCCGTGGCGCCGGTTGCCCCTCCACCGGGGTAGTTGTGCGACGAGAGAAAGGTCACGGGCGTCCCCTTGCTCTTACAGTGGGCCAGGAAGGCAGAGATCGGTTCGGTATCGGTCGCCGCTGGCCCTCCTACGAGCGCGTTGGGCAACACAGCCGTAATGGCGGCGACCGTGTTGTCGTACAGCGTGTAGTAGGCATTCATGTCCGAATTGACCCAGAATCCTGGATAATTCGGCTCGTTCCATATCTCGAAGTACCAGTTCGCCACGTCATCTTTGCCGTACTTGTCCACGCAGTGCTGGACCAGGGCCGTGATGTAACTCTTCCAGGCGTTGTAATCCTTGGGCGGGCTGTGCATGGCATCGCTCGACGAGCTCCCGAGGGTCGTGGGCATGAAGTCGGTCTCGATAATGGGGCGCATCCCGGCCGAAGTGATGGCAGTGAGATACGTGTCGAGGTTCTTCCAGTTGTAGGTGCCACCGCTGTAGAGGCCCATTTCGTTGTTGGTACCGTCGTCGCTGGTGAGGCCGTGGCCGCGCAGGCGCTGCGCGCCGAGCTCGCGATTTCCTATCTTGATGTGCGTCTGCCAATCTGACCGCAGCGAGAGCACGGCCCTGCCGGTGCCGAAGGCGGCAGACCAAAAGTGCGGGTTTCCTGCCGTCTGCTTCGAGGCGTCTATCGAGATAGTACCGGCGCGCGCCACCTCGGCACCGGCGAAGAACACGAGCCCCAGCGTAACGGCCGCCAGGGCATGTACTCGACATGCGCACCGGATACCGCGATAACTCCTTGGGCTCGATGGATGTTTGGTCGTCATTGTTGGCTCCTGTGTACGAGCGGTGGTTGTTGTCGATTGCCGTGTGCCTTGACGGTCACCGAGCTCCACGGCAGAGCGCTTTGACCAAGCTTGGTAGGCGGACCGTATCCTGCCAAAACGGCAAGATTAATAAAAGGCGTTCACAAACAAAAAAGTGGTTTTGGAAGGGAAACGCCCTTTTCTGCTCGTACGCTGAGCCGATTTCCGCGGCAAGAGACACTCGATCCGCGCCGATCAAAGTGGCTTTTCGATTCGGTGCGTGACTACTTCTCGACGAGCACATGCCCTGCCCAGCCGTCGACGGCAGATCGTAGAGGAACTTCCGCTGGCGAGCCCCGATTGCCGGCCCCTCCCTCCCCTGCGGCCGCCGGTCGGTTGAGGCTGGGCCATAGCGGGGTGCTCTCGTAAGACGACCTCTCAGTGCCCGTATCCCGCGGCGACGATGTTGGCTTGGATGGCGGTGTCGATCGAGTCGGACGCAACGCCCGTTGTTATGGCTCCTTCGAAGAAGGTTCCGCAACCGCCGGAGCTGCCGTCTCCTCCCGTTCCCAGCT
>CAZTTW010000504.1:0-4285 GCA_964616265.1 uncultured Myxococcales bacterium
CGCGACGACAGCATCGGCGTCAGCGTGAATGCGATGAACAGCGACACCGTGACGGCGAAGGCGACAGTCAATCCGAACTGGACGAAGAAGCGTCCGATGATGCCCTTCATGGTGGCCACGGGCACGAAGACCGCCAGGATGGACGCCGTCGTCGCCATGACCGCTAGGCCAATTTCTTCGGTCGCCTCGGCGGCGGCGCGCATCGGCGATTTACCCTGCTCGAGGTGGCGGTGAATGTTCTCGATGACGACGATGGCGTCGTCGATCAAGATGCCGATCGAGAGCGACAGCGCCAGCATGGTCATCATGTTCAGCGTGTAGCCCATGAACTTGATGAAGGCGAAGGTGGCGATGACCGAGACGGGCAGGGCGGTGGCGCTGATGAGGGTGGCTCGCCAGTCGTGCAAGAAGAACATGATGATCAAAATCGCGAGGACAGCGCCGAACACCAGGTCGAACTTCACGTCGTCGACGGAGCGCTCGGTGAATACCGAGTTGTCCGAAGCGATGGTCATGGTGATCTTCGGGTTTTGCTCCTTGAGCTTTTCCAAGGTGCTCTTCACCTTGTGCGCGACGTCGACGGTGTTCGAGCCGGACTGCTTGCGGACCAGCAGAGTGATGGACGACTTGCCGTTGAACGTCGCGTACGAACGGCGCTCTTGCTCGCCGTCCTCGATGCGCGCCACATCCCGCAGCCGAACCGACGTGCCCACCGCCGCGGGAATGATGATGTTTCCCAGCTCGGTGGCGGAATGCACTTGGCCGCGTGTCTTGATGGAAAGCTCCTGGCTGCCTTGATCGAGGCGGCCACCGGGTATCTCGACGTTTTGCGCGGCCAGGGCCTGCGCGACATCGCCGGGCGCGAGGCCGAACGAATCAAGGCGGCGCGGATCGATCCACACGTGGAATTCGCGCTCTTGCCCACCGACGATATCCAGCCCGCCGACGCCGCTGATGGCTTGCAGCTTTTGCTTGATCACGTCCTTGGCGATCTGGGTGAGATCGCGCTTGTGCATGTCGGAGGAGAGCGCGATGGCGATGATGGGCGCCGCTCCGATGTCGACACGCTCGACCACGGGCGGCTCGAGATCCGTCGGCAAGTTCTTGAGCGCGCTCGACACTTTGTCGCGCACATCCTGCACCGCTTGGTCGGCCTTGCGTTCGAGCTCGAACTGAATAACGACCAGGCCCACGTTCTCCATCGAGGTCGAGCGCATGACCTTGATGCCGTTCACCGCGCTGATCGATTCCTCCAACTTGTCGATGACTCGGGATTCGATGGTCTCGGGATCGGCGCCGGGGTACGTGGCCGTCACCGTGACGATGGGAAACTCCACCTCAGGGTACATGTCGACCGAGAGCTGCTTGTATCCCCACACGCCGAACACGGCGAGGATGCTCACCATCACCGTCGCGAAGACGGGACGTTTAATGGATATATCAGCAAGTTTCATTGCTAGTCCTTGCTGACTTTGGCGGCGGGGGATTTCTTGGCCGCGACCTTGGCCTTCGGACTTGCGTTATCGGCAGCCTTGCTTCCGCCGAGCGTGACTTCGGCATAAAGCCCCGAGCGAAGCGCGTGGTCATGGTTCGCGAGCTCGGCGATAGCGGAGAAGGTGCGCGTGCGCGGATCCATCGCGGCAACCACACGAGTCAGGCGCGTATCGAGGGCTTGCCCGGTGGCCGGGAAGCGCACGTGGATGGTGTCGCCGATTTTGGCTTTGGACAGATCCGTCGACGGAATCTGAATGCGCAGATCGAGCGGATCGACCTCTTCGACAATCACGAGCGGCGTTGCCGGCATGACCGACGCGTATTCGCCTTCATTGACCAGGCGCTTGACGATGATTCCGTTGAAGGGCGCGTGGATGGTGGCGTCGCGCAGAGCCTTGCGACCCATGGCTACGGCGGTCTCGGCTTGCGCCACGCTGGCTTGGGCGCCCTTGTAGCGCGCGTCCATCATGTCGAACTGACTTTGTGGGACGGCTTTCTCGTCGAGCAAGGCCTTGGTGCGGTTCCAGTCGAGCTTGGCCGAGTCCAGTTGGACCTTGGCGCCTGCCAGCGCGGCTTCCGCCTGCTCTGTGCGTAGCGCGAAGTCCTGGGTGTCGAGCACCACCAGCGCTTGGCCATTCTTGACGATGTCGCCGTCACGCACGAGCACGCGTGTCACCGTGCTCGACACTTTAGGCGTCAGGGTGCTGCGCCGGTGCGCCTCGGTTTGGCCCGACAAAAACGAGCCGCCCGACGGAGGCGTGGGAATGCCGTCGTCGTCCTGCTTGGCGGGCGCTGGCGTTGGCGCTGCGATTGGCTTGGCGGGCGTCGTTGCCACGGGCGTTGCCGGCGTTTCGGGAAGACGAGCCACGGCGCCACCTTCGCGGTTGCAACCAGTGGCGAGCGCGAGGGCGAGAGCAAAGCTGATTTTATGAGTGCGCGACATAGTCTTGATCCTCAGGTGGTGTGGGGGTGGGGCGGTCAGAGAATCGAGGGATGTTTCTCGCCCATGGCGCGGGCGAGGTTCGACTTGGCGATGACGTAGTCGTAGATGGCGGCTTGGTGTTGGCCGCGTGCCGTGGTCAGTTGCGTTTCGGCATCGAGCACGTCGAACGATGTGTTGCTGGCACTCTCGTAGCGCTTCTGTTCGATGCGGAAGTTCTCTTCGGCCTGCTCGACGGCATGCTTCGCGACTTCCAGCGCTTCGGCCGCAGTGGTGACGCCCACGTGCGCGCTGCGCACGTCGAGACGGATCATGTCCTCGGCCTTGCGGCGGGCTTGCAACGCTTGCGCAAGCTGCGCCCTGGATTCGTCAATGCCGTAGTAGGTGGCGCCACCCTCCCAGACATCCCAGGACGCGGTCGCGCCGATGAACCAGGATTCGGGGAGTCCGAGCAGCGAGCTTGTCTGCCGTGTGTAGTTGGCGACAGCGTTCACCTGTGGAATCATTTTCGACTTCGACATGCGAACGCTCGCATCGGCCTGGTCGATGCGCTTGCTGATTTCCTTGAGCTCGAACCGACTGTCGACACCTTGCTGTTCGGCCTGTGCCGGTTGGATCAAGGTGTCGACCGCCGGTTCGCCCGGCAGGTCGACGGCGTCGAGGTCGCTGTCAGGCGCGCGTCCCATCAGCGTCGCGAGTCGTCCGCGCGCGAGAATCACGCTGCCTTTGGCCTGGATCAGCCGCTGCTGAGCCGCCGCCAAGCCCAGCTCGGCGCGAAGCACATCGTTGCGAGCCACGGCGCCTTGCTGAAAGAAAGTGTTGGCGCGCTTCACCTGCGCGGCCACCTGGGCGACGGATTGTTCGGCAACACTCGTCAGTCGCTTGGCCTGCAGCAGGCGATAATAGGCCTCGGTCACCTGGTACGCGACGTCGCGCTGGGCGGACTTGCGATGAATCTCGGCGACGTCGATGCCGAGACTGGTGAGCACGTTCGCCTCGCGGACAGTCCACAGCGCGCCGATGGGCTGGGCGATGGTCGCGCCGACGGACCAGGTCCATTGGGGGCGAAGAAGAAAAGGCGTATTGAGGAGACCTTTGTCGCAGGAGTCGCAAGCGTTGGCAACCAAGCCGAAGAGCGGCGCCGTAAACTCGTTGTTCCACCTTTGCACGCCCGCGTCCAGCTTCAGCCGGGGACTGTAGCCACCGCGGGCGCTGTTCTTTCTGGCCACCGCCGCTTCCACTTCGTAATTGGCGGATACGGTGTCGGGACTTTCCTTGAGTGCGATCGACACGCACTGAGCGAGGCTAAGTGTTTCAGCGTGCGCGGCGAGAGGCACCACCATGGTCGAGAGCAGGATCGTCGAAGTTAGGAAGAAGGTTGTCCTGGTCATTTCTTGCGTACTCCGGTCTTGGGCTTGCCACTGATACCGTGGAAAAAGAACTCGGTCAGGATGGGCGCGTAGTCGAGAGGTCTGTTCTTATCGGCGGTGTTACCCCATTCGTGAACCAGACCGAATCCCATGCCGAAAAGCAGGCGGGCCACGATTTCGGGATCGTTGCCGCCCAGGTCATCGCCTTTGGCGTTGTCACGGAACCATTGGGCTAGGCGCAAGATGCGTCGCTCGAAGTTGCTGTGAAAGACGCGGGCGCTTCCGTCGGCCGCGCACGGGCCGACCTCTTGTTCGCCGCCAAGGAAGCTGTGGTAGACGTTGTGTTGTCGCACGGCCAAGTCGATTTGTCGTTGCAGTACGATTTCGAAGCGCTGGCGGAAGGTCAGTCCCGACGGAACGGGCTCCTCGAAGCGCTGCATGTACTCGTCGGTCAGCCGCGTGACCATCGCGTCGACAATCT
>CAZTTW010000505.1:0-4280 GCA_964616265.1 uncultured Myxococcales bacterium
TCGTGGAGCAATAGCCAAGACTTCCTGGCCCATCTCGGCCTGGATTTCAGAACCGACAAGAGTTACACCGCCTACGGAACGATTGCCGCAGAGTTTGCCGAGACCAAGACGGGAACTGCCGGCGGCTTCTCGATGATTGGAATGTACGGGTGGATGCACAGTCCATGTGTCGAATGGTACATCAACGAAGACTCATTCAATGGTTTGAACCCAAGGGGGAATGTCACAGCTACCATTGATGGGGCCACCTACTACTTGACCACGAGCACCACGACCGGAACCGGTGGCGCCAATGCCTGCGAAGGCGGTCATACGGGCGGCTGGACCCAGATGGTCAGCACGCGGAAGACGGCTCGCCAATGCGGGACCATTACCGTCAGCGACCACTTCGCGGCATGGGCGAAGCAGGGTTGGAATCTGGGGACGTTGTCGTCGGTTCACATCAACGTAGAAACGGGCGGCGGTACCGGAAGCGTTCAGTTCCCAGTGGCAAACGTTACAACGACTAGCAACTGAAACTGCTCGGGCCGATACGTGAAGCGTTCGTAACGACGTCGCAACCGACGATCTGCGAAGGCGAAAAAAGACGCCGCGCCGCCGGGCCATGACGATGCCCGGCGGCCCGACTGACATCAGTTGCGGCGGAGAGTGCTCCTGCAACTGCCATCACTAGCGGTTCGATGCGTGCGGCGGCGGTGGGCTCGTCGGTCGATCGTTTCGGCGGACCGCCCGCTTGAGGTCAGTCTTCGCTTCTTCGAAGCGTCCTTTGACCTCACCTTTCGCCCGGTCTGCGAGACCCTCTGACTGAAGTTTTCTGTTGCCGGTCATCTTGCCCATGGCTTGCTTCGCTTTGCCTTTCAACTTGTCGATGAACTCTCCCATGATGCGTTCTCCAGTGGATTGTGTGCTTCCACCAGGATGCATCGCCTGGGCCATTTCCTGTCGAGTTCGGGCGTTGGCGTTACCGTCAACGCTCAAGTCGCGTCAGCGCGTCGAGGCGCTGTCGGAGGTGCCGACGTGCGATCAGGTTTTCGACCCGCGAGATCATCGCCAAGTGATGGGCGACGTCCGGCGGTACAGTCTGGGCGGCGGCCATCTGGGGCACGGCCATCTGGGCGCGGCGCTGCCGTTGCATCACCACGGTGATCGGGGCGGCGGGAGCGGCGAAGGCGACTTTCATCGACTGCACACAACTGGTGTCGGGCGCAGTCGCAGACAACAAGAACTGCTTCAGTATTCCCGCAGGGCATGGATCGGACGAGGCTCCCTCATCGTGGCCCAGACCGGGAAACTCCACCCAGTATCCGCTGGCGAGCGTACCCGCCGCCTGCTCGGCCCAGCCCGGAAAGGTGAGCGGATCGAACGAGCCGGAGGTCAGCAGCGTCGGCACGGAGCTCGTCACTGCCGCGTAGTCGGAAGGGGTGCGTTGCTGGTAACTCCAGAACTGGCAGAGCGCGAGGTCGCTCGAATAGTCGAGGTAAGGGGCGAATGCTGGTGCCACCTTGGCCAGGTCGCTTCGCAGCTGACCTTGGGTTACGAACTGGTTGTCTGCGCAGACCACAGAAAGGTACTGGCCCATCGCACTTCCCGACAGCGAGCTCGAGTCGAGGCCGACAATGGCGCCAAGGTCGCTGTCGTAGAGCAGCTGTCCGCTGCCGCTGGCGAGGGCCGCCGCGACGGCAGCGATCATTCTCGGTAAGAGGTTGGGGGCGAAGGCTAGAATCGAAACTGCGTCCCCGAACATGTCATTGTCATCATAAGAGGTGGTTGTTCCGGCCCGCTTGAGTGGAGCAGCCTTGAGCTGCGCGAGCGCGGTCTCCATCGTTGACCTTAGATCGCCATAGACGCCGCTGCACGAGCTGTCCGCCGCGCAGGCCGTAAACGCCGCCGTAAAGGCGGCGTCGGTAGCCGAGGCCGATGCGCTGAAAACGGGAATGGTCGGATTGACGACCGAATCGAGGATAGCCGAGCTGACGAGTGGGCTGTGGGCTCGCAGAATTTGCAAGCCCCACGCGGTGCCGTAGGAAACGCCGTCGAGCACGATCTTCGGATAGCCGAGCGCGGACTGAAAGGAGGCGACGTCTTCGGCCATTTCCTGAATGTTGTAGGCGGCGATGTTCGTACCCTGCGCACGTAGGTCCGAAGTACAGCGCGCAGCATAGTCGGAGACTGTGTCGTCCTTGGCCGCGGGCGGACAGTCGAGTCGCGGACGTGAAAGACCGGTTCCTCGTTGCTCAATGAAAACGAAATCCATGGGGAGTGAGCGCGTGTCGCTGGCGGTCAGGGTGTCGAGACCGAGGTCCGCCCAGGATTGCCCAGGACCACCGCTGAGGTTTACGATAGGCGGCAAACCTGGGCTCATCCCTTTGAAGATGAGAACGGGAACTTCGATGTAACGCGACGGGGAGGCATGCACTTCGGGTGTGTAGAGCACTCCACAGCGCATGGTCGTGCCCTGGATTTGGCTAGGATCGACGACGAACGGGCAAGCGCGTTCATCGAAGTGGGTTCCCGGAGACCCGCCGCCACCGCATGCACCCAGCATGGCGACCAGAAGGCAAGCGATGGATGCCATCCATGGTCGGGCGTGATTGAGCGGAAGAAAATAAACTATCGTCGGGCGAAGGTCGGGCATGGGACGCAGTGTACACCAGCGCTCTCATTCCGCGTAGGTGCGCTTGTCCGAGAGTGACCGTGCCCAAGCCGGGCAATCGCACAAGCCCTCCGGAGGTGCCGACTCAGGTTTCGTGAATCGTCTTGCTTGCCGCCAGTGCTCCGACTTGCGCGCGGAAATCGTCCACGCGCTGGCATGCTTGGCGAAAGTACCCGTCCAAGCTGTCGTAGGTGCCGATCTGTCTGGGAATTACCGTCGATAGGTGGCAGCGGTGACAAGACAGCAGGTCGTTATTCTCGGAACAAGGGTGGCGGTAGACCTCGCCGAAGCAATGGCGATGAGTCGCGACGAGCGATGGTGTTCCGGTCGCTCGGTTCGGCATCGGCATTTGGTCGTCGCCGCGGGCTGGCCGTAGAAACACCTTCAACGGCGGCGAATCCAGCTTGGCGGATCCGGTCGGCAGAACGATAGCCGGAAACCTCCCAGGTTTATTTGTGCTACTCATCGCGACCCCCAACTCGCTGCTGTCGTAGGAATAGCACAGTTGGCAGCCGATCGGCGAGCCTCGCTTGCGCTCGGTCGAGTCAGGCGTGCCGTGGTAGGCCACCATCCGATTTTCCAAGCCCGCGCACCAGCGAGAAGACGATTCCGCTGAGGGCGTAGAGGGCGACGACGGTATAGCCGGTGGGCAGATCGAGAAAGTACGAGGCGACGATTGCGATCAGGTTGAGCACGGTTCCAAGGATCCAAGCGAGCAGTAGCTTGGTGCGAAAAGAGCACTTGATACTCGACACCATGAAAGCGGGCGCAACCAGAATCGAGAACACCACGAGGACACCCGCGAGATTGACCGAGCTTGTCACTGTGAGCGAGAACGTGCCGAAGAAGAGCAGCTCGCGCCAGGTGCCGCGCAGTCGCTTGAGGGTCAGCCAAAGCACCGCACCGATCGCGAGGTACAGAATCGCCGTCTTGAAAACGGCGTGCATGGGCACGAAAAGAATGTCGGCAGCGACTAAGTGCTGCATCTCCTCCGACCCACGGGGCGCCCGGGAAAGAGCGATCACGGCGGCACTCATGCCGAAGGCGTAGAGGAGTCCAATGAACGCCTCGTGGTTGCGCGTCCGTTTGGTCGACAAGGCTATCAAAAAGGCACCGCCGAGCGAAAACGCGAGGGACACCGGGTACATGTACTTGCCGTCGAAGACCAGGATGGCGACCGCGGCACCGAAGGCCGCCATCTGCCCGATGCCTAGGTCGGTGAAGATGATGCCGCGCTCGATGATGTGCAGCCCGTAATACGAGTGGATGCCGAGCAGGACGACCGACAAGAGGAAGGCGCTGAACAGAACGTCGATCATCGAAGGACACTCGCCAGCATGGTGTCGAACAGGCTGAAGATGTCCTTGGCGCCAGGCACTGCCGCGACATCCTGGGGCAGCAGCACCCACGGGATGGACAACTTCTGGGCGATCCCTTCCGGTGTTTTTCGCTCGTGATACGGGTCGGTGATGATCAAGTAGACGCTTCCCGGCGCATTGGCTTGGATCAGCTCCTCGATGTGGCGGCTGGTCGGCGGAATGCCGGGCTTCGGCTCTAGCTCGCCGACGATTTTCATGCCCGTACGCAAGACGAAGTAGTCGAAAAGTCGATGGTACTGGATGACGGA
>CAZTTW010000506.1:0-4271 GCA_964616265.1 uncultured Myxococcales bacterium
CAATGGCCGCGTCAACGTCAGCCTAGGAGGCGACGCCCACGTTCGCCACCGTCGATCCGTCGAAGGGATTCACGACTGCCGCCATCGCCTGTCCGCCAACCGCCGCGCCGGCAATCTTGCTTGCGTACTGTTTCATGTCCGCTCCCACCCAGAAAGCTACCGCGCTTTGGAGGCCGAACCAGCGCGACGCGTGTGTTCTGCGACGCCGCCTTCACCCACAAACACACCCACTTTAAGACATCTTGACCCGTCGCCGCCGAAATGGCTGGTGCCTTTCCATTGTCATGCTTGTTATGGTTGAGGCCGTGCGGGGGTCGCATTCCTCGCTCCCCAGGAGGTACTTCATGCAGCGTTCGAGTTGTGCTTGTCAGTTGGCGCTTCGCTTCGTGCTGGGGTGGCTGTTGGTTGCGGTGGTCGCTTGCTCGACATCCTCGTCGTCTGGAAGTGGCGGAAACGGCGGTCAGAACACCACCGGTGGGACGACCAGCTCGGGTGGTGCGATTGGTTCGGGAGGCAGTGCGAGCGGCGGTCACGACGGCTCCGGTGGCTCGAGCACAACGGGTGGCGCGAGTGGGTTCGGTGGAACGACCGTCGTGAGCTCGGGCGGCCAGACGGGCCAAGGAGGCGTAAGCGCCGCCGGCGGAGTGTCGAGCGCGGGCGGGCAGCCTGGCTCGGGTGGCTCGTCTCGCGACGGTGGTGCTTCCGGTCCCGAGGCTGGAAGTTCCGACGGCGCAAGCCCGGGCGGATTCGACCCTTGTCCCGCAACGGGCAACTGCAAGATTCTGCCCCTGGGAGATTCCATCACGGCCGGCGCAGGCGCTCAGCCAGGCGACGGCGGCGGTTATCGCGTCGAGCTTTTCACCAAGGCGATAGGCGAGAGCAAACACATCACCTTCGTCGGCAGTTTGACGAGCGGGCCGAGCACGGTCGCCGGCGTTGCATTTCCGCAGAACCATGAAGGGCACATCGGATGGACGATTACCCAAGTCAGCGGCATTGCCACCACCTCGCAGGCGCTCAAGGACATGCCGCAGATCGTCCTTCTGTTCATCGGCACGAACGATGAGGGCTATGCGACCAGCGAGGCCGGCGCATCCGACAGGCTTGGGCAGCTCATCGACAAGATCGTCGCGGCCCTTCCCAATTCTCTTCTCGTCGTCTCGTCGATCTATCCATTTCCCGGCTGCAAAGCCACCAACTACACGCCCGACCAATGCGCCGTCAACGTCGCCGCCTACGACGCCGCCATTCCCGGCGTCATCAAGCAACGCGCCGATCAGGGTAAGCACGTGATCTACGTCGATATGTCCACGCCCCCGACCGGCGCGCTGAGCACCGATGGCGTTCATCCCAACGACACCGTCGGTTACCCCTGGATGGGCGACACCTGGTACGCCACGATCAAGGGATACCTGCACTAGAACGTTGCGCTTTCACTCCGAGCCCTCGCACCCTTGCGTCTACCGCGACGTCGGGTGGGTGGGCGCGGCGTCGATTCGCCCGGATGGAATCAGGACGTGGTTGGTCGCCAATCGGCGCGCTATGAACCACTGCACGTCCGGAACTTCTTTGTGAAAGGTTAGTCAGCATGCCGCATACCTGGGATCCCAACGCACTCTCTCCGCGGGCCGCCATGCAGCGCTTGAGGGATGGCAATGCCCGTTTCTTGGCCAAAACATCGGCGGTGGCGCGCACGTTCCCCTCCGACATCGCCGAAAAGCCGCAGCGCCCGTTCGCGATTGTGCTCGGGTGTTCCGACTCGCGCACCCCGGTAGAGATTCTCTTCGACGAAGGCTTCGGCGATCTGTTCGTCGTGCGCATCGCTGGCAATGTGGTGGCACCGTCGGTCGTTGGTTCGATCGAATTTGCCGCCTCGCAATTCGGAACGCGTTTGGTCGTCGTGCTCGGGCATACGCGCTGTGGAGCCGTCTCGGCGACCGTCGAAGCGATTCGGACGGGCAACGGACCCGCATCGAAGAATATTCGTTCCATCACCGATCGCATCGTTCCGCACGTGGAGCCGCTCTATAGGGCCGCGGGCGGCGCCGCCGATACCGGCCATTTTCGCGAGTGGATGCGAGCCAACGTGCGCGCCTCGGTGGATCACTTGCGCCACGGCAGCCAATTGCTCGAAGAGCTCGTGCTGGCGGGTCGCGTGGCCGTGGTCGGTGCCGAGTACGAGTTGGAAACTGGAAAGGTGCAGTTCCTCGACGAGATTCCGGGGTAAGCACGAGAGCGCACGGACAACCGCCTCGTCGCGTTGTCCGTGCCGCGGAATCGGCTTGCTCTCCGTCCACCACTTTCCCTCCCGGCCGGTGTAAAAGGAGCCAGCTAAAGCCATGGCGCTGATTCTGGTAGTCGAAGACGAAGGCGACATTCGCCAAATTCTGGCCTACAACTTGGGGCAGGCAGGTCACCAGGTGCTGACCGCCGAGAACGGCAGTGTTGCGCTGGAGTTGGCGCGCAAAGAGCGGCCTGCGCTGGTGCTTCTCGACCTGATGCTGCCCGATACCTCGGGGCTGGACGTGTGCCGCAAGCTCAAGAGCGACGCGACGCTGAAGCACACTCCGGTCATCATGCTTACCGCGCGTAGCGAAGAGATCGATCGCGTCGTCGGCTTCGAGCTCGGCGCCGACGACTACGTCGTCAAGCCGTTCAGCGTGCGCGAGCTGGTGTTGCGGATTCAAGCCGTGCTTCGGCGTGCGCAAACGACCACCGGCGCGACCGATGCTGTGGACGCCGCCGCCGAGCTGCTCTTCGGTCGCCTGCGCGTCGATCGCAGCGCCCATCGTACTTGGGTCGAGGACGAGGAAATCATGCTGACGCCGCTCGAAATGAAGCTGCTGTGGACGCTCTACCAGCGGCGCGGTCGTGTCCAGACGCGCGCTACGCTGCTCGACGAAGTGTGGGAATCCAGCCCCGAGAACAACACGCGCACCGTGGACACGCACATCAAGCGTCTGCGCGAAAAATTGGGGGCCGCTGGCGTGTACGTCGAGACGGTTCGCGGGATCGGCTACCGCTTCGCCTCGACGCCCGAGACTTCGGGCGAAAGCTCGGACGAGTAGATTACAGAGCCGAAGCGACTGCGCTGGCGACGTCGCCAAAGACAACGATGGCGGCGACCGCTGTCAGGTCGCTCGCCTTCGCGATCCAGGCGCCCATTTCGTCTTGCATGGGCTCGGTCGGCACTGCCGGAAAAGGGTGGGCCCACACCGTCGGCGGCACCGAGCGGTGAGGGAGGCGTGCAAGAGATTGCTCGCCCGCGGTGCAGACCATTCGGCCGTAGCCCGCATAGGCGGCAAAGCCCACACTCGTAATGAGGGCAAAGAGTGCGATGACACTCGCCTTCTGCCAGAGGCTGGCGGTGGCTCTTCGATTTCCCTGGCGGGGCGCTTGGTTGGACCATGGCCTCGCGTTGTTCCGTCTCCTCGCGAGGACTCGCCACCGGGGGCTCCTTCGAGGGTGAAGGGCCAAGGAACGAAAGCGTTTCGTCCGATCCATGATTTTCATCATGGCCGCCACAATCGCCTCGTCAAACTCTTCTGCATACGAGGCTGGGAAAGCTACGCCGACGAAACGTTGAATTCATCGGACGGAATTGCCGCATCCTCAAAAGGCAGCTGGTGGGCCGAGATGGATCTTCGCCAACTCGCGCAGCGGCAAGCCGGAACGCCGAAGCAGACGGATTTCGTCGCAGAGGCTCGTACCGAAAATCGTGAAGTCGTCCGTGCCTAAGGCCACGTTGACGCCCGCGGCAAGCAGGTCGCGAATGGGATGGCTCTCGTAAGAGCCGGCAACTCCAAGGGCAACGTTGCTCGCGACGCCCACGTTGAGCTGGGTTCCCCGCCGTGCGAGCTCGCCTAAGAGTGCCGGATCGTTCGTCGCTGCAATGCCGTGCTGGATAACATCGACGTCGAGGATCTCCAAGGTCTCGCGCATGCGCTGTGCGCCGCAGGTTTCGCCTGCGTGCGCTTTCAGCGAAAGACCGCGCTCGCGCGCCAAACGAAAGAAACGCTGGAAGTCGCGCAAGTTTCCCGCCCGTTCGTCGTCGTAAAGATCGACGGAACCGAAAATCCCCGAGGCGAGAAAGGTCGTGAAAAGCGGCCAGAGCTGCTCGGGCGGAATGCGCCGATTGATGCCGATCTCAGGTACGAAACGCAGGCGTTCAGCGACGCGATCGCGTTCCTCGGCCACAATCGCCAAGACGGCCGCCGGCTCACTTTGCGTGTGGATGGGCATCAGCAGATCGATGCTTGCTTCGGTGTAGA
>CAZTTW010000507.1:0-4251 GCA_964616265.1 uncultured Myxococcales bacterium
CGCCGGCGGCGTGTTGCCCGGCATCTTGGCCATGTGATTATGAGTCAGCAGATCCATATGGCGGACGGCGGGCTGGCTTTCGATGAAGACGTCCATGGAGAAAGTCTGGAAATAGGCCGCGCCCCTGACCATGTGGGTGACCACGCCGCCCCCCGTTGCCTGGGCAACTTCGTTGCCGGTGGATTGAGCGATGAACGATTGTGCGTGCGCTACCGGATTGCCTTCAATCGTGACGGTCGTGGCGCCGCCTTGCAGGTCCATGGCCTGAGCGGTGTTGGGCAAGGGCGTCGGAATCGGACCAGCCGGCGGTGAAGGCGGGCAAAGGCAAACGTCGGGAAATGCGATGGACTTTCCGGCGGAGCCTTTATGAATGGCGGCGCGGCCGTTGATGAAAACGTTGTCAGCCATGGGTCTCCTCTACCTTCGGTTAGTCGAAAATAGGCACAAACGCTCCCCGCTCGGATGTGTCGGCGGACATCCGCATTTATAGCGCAATCGGTTGGACACGTCGCGCCCTTTGTTCTGGCGCGGCGGCGCGCTCCGCTACGTATCGACTGCAACTCTCGCAGCTGTCTTAGATCAGATGATGGAACTTACGTGGTTGACATCCCTTTCAAGAACAGCGGAGGATCTTCGTCATGCTTCGACGACCTGCTGCATTTGGCGCCCTCCTCGCCCTCGTGCTCGGCCTGGCGGCCGTTGGTCCTGCAAGGGCGGCATCCCTGCAGTCGGTGACCGGCTGGACCGGAAACGTGACCGGGCTGCCGACGGACGTGTCCATGCATGTCTACGTGCCCGACAAGGTGGCCACCAATCCTCCGGTGCTGACCCTGATCCACTCCTGCGATAGCAACGCCCAGGTAGTTTTGGGTCAAGCATCGGGCCTTCAGAAGGCGGCCGACCAGTATGGCTTCATCATGGTGGTTCCGCAGAGCAACCCCACCAGCTTGAGATGCTGGACGACCGATTCTACCCAGGTGTGGACGCGCGATAACGGCGGCGACAGTAACGCCATCAAGCAAATGGTCGTGTATGCGCTCTCGAAGTACCAGGCCAACGCAGATCGTGTCTATGCGGCCGGCTGTTCGTCGGGCGCGATGATGACGGAGCTCCTGCTGGCACTCTACCCCGACATCTTCAAGGCGGGCTCGTCGTTCGCTGGTATGCCAGCCGCGTGTCACGGGCCGAACGACAACTCAAGCAATGCCACGGGTTATAACGGTACGTGTGCAGGCGGTCCGGTCACCTACACCGTTCAGCAGTGGGGAGACCTCGTGCGCGCCCGGGATCCCGGGTACACCGGACATCGGCCACGGCTGCAGCTCTTCCATGGCTCCGCAGACTCGCTCATCAGCTTTTCGAACATGGCGGAGTCAGCCAATCAGTACATCAATCTACTGAACCTCAGCACCAGTCCAACGAAGACAAATACGGGACTGACGTTGGGGACGCATCAAGCGACGGAACAGCAGTGGAACAATGCCTGTGGGTATCTGGTGCTCGACACTTTCGACTCGATCGGTGGCGATCACGGCCCGTCGGATGCGCTGTTCGTTCCGCAATACGTAGTCCCGTTCCTCGGGCTCGACAAGACGAGCCCAACCGATCCGGAGATTGCCCAATGTGGCAACGGCTCTGGCTCCGACGCGGGCACGGGTGCGGGGGGAGCTAGCGGAACCGGCGGGTCGAGCGGTGCCAATGACGCCAGCTCGGGCCTCCGAGACGCGGGTAGCGCGGGTGCCGGTGGCAACGTCGCCCCGAGTGGCGGAAGCGGCGGCTTCGGCGGAAGTGTGGGCGGCGGTGGAAACGTCGGTAGCGGGGGCGTTGTTGCCACCGGAGGCGGCAATGGCGGAAGTGGCGGCGCCTTCGGTACGGGTGGCGCGCTTGGCAGTGGGGGCAGCCCCGCCAGCGGTGGCACTGTCACGCTCGGCGTGGGGGGAGCAGCGAGCAAAGGCGGTACGAGCGGTAACTCGGCCACGGGTGGCTCGACGAAGGCCAACGGCGGCTCTAGCTCAAGCGGATGCAGCTTCATCGCAGATCGCGGGTCGCCCGGCGCGAACGTTGGTATCTTGGTTCTCGGCCTTGCGATGTTGCTCGCGCGCAAGAGTCGGTCACGCTGAAACGAGGGCGGGGGAATTCAGCTCGCATGTCGGCGCCTGGCCGACCAGTTACTCTCGACTCAAATCTGCGATCCCGTACATTGGGCGTTGCCGTGGACGTGATGAAAAACCAGGATGTCTGGAATCCCATCTCCGTCGCCCCCCTCGGCCGGCTGGTAAATCTTGGGGGGCTCGTAGCAGCGGTCGAGGTATGCACTGAAGTATGGATCCTGTACTAGAAACCACGCAGGTGTGATCACTGCCTCGACTCCGTCGCGCTCGATGCGAGACACCACCTCTTCGCGCTTGATCATACCGGCTTGTATCCAAATCGGATTCAAGTCGGCGAGTTCTCCAGATACTCGCCTACCGCTGTCTAGGGCCACAGCGGAAACGATGGTCGGATCTCCGAAGATAGTTCCGCCCTTGGACAAATCGCCGGCTACCTGACGAGCAATATCGATCCGGAGAAAGTGGTTAACCTGTCCATGAAGCACATGGGGCAAGAAGGAGTAGTGCCGCTCGTCCAAACGCTCGCGGTGCGATCTGGCCGCCGACCATCCGCCTGTCGTGACGGCAATAACCAGCGCGCCTGTTGCGACCGACACTCTGCAATTTCGCCACTCCGGCCTACGGCATTGCGCCGCGACCGCTTCGAACCCAATTCCAGCAAGCAGACACAGCAGGGGCGCGATGACCACGATGTAGAGAAAGGATGCGTCGCTCATGGTGAGCACAACCGCAAGGTGACCCGCGACGGCAGCAGCGAGGACTAGCACGATCCTCGACCGTGCGACTCTCGACGAGTCATTGACAGCCGACGTTCGCATTCGACGAAGCCCTAACGCTCCGATGGCGACCACCGCGCCCACGAACAAATAGCCATGCTCGTACAGCCACGGCGTGAGCTGCTCCCAAAACTCTCTGCCACTTTGTCCTGGACGCAAGTGAAAGAGATGGACCTCAACCAAGTTCTTCCAAAGGTGGCGACTCCCCATGAGCCAGACGCCGCCAAAGACAGTCACGGAAACGATGAGCGCGCCTAGAACGAAGCGGAGCGCGTCTCTCGGACGTCGAACCAAGGTCAAGAAGCCAAGGATCCCGCAGACCGCGAGCCCGTGCTGGTCGGCGGCCAATGATAAGCCAAGACACAAGCCGGCTCGCCAAGGCTGCGCTCGAAGCGAAAATATCGCACAAGCGAACGCTGTCAGCGCCGCGAGATGGATACCGGTGTAGTGAACCCTCGAAAATGCTTCTGGGGATGTCAGAAAGAGCAACGCCGAGAGTGCGCCCACTCGCCACGATACGAGACTTCGCCCGCCCCAGAACAGTAGACCACCTATGGCAAGCTCGCTACAAAAGACGATGGCTCGACCTGCGAGCAAGGGTGATATGCCCATCCTGATGAGCCGGGAGAGCGGCAAGAGTGCGAGGGGAGGCCGCGCGCTTTCGATATCCCGATAAAGAACTGCGCCCTCAGCCATTCGCCGCGCCACATAGAAGTGAATCTGCTCATCGGTCCAGGAAAGGAAGTAGACCGTGAAGTGCTTCCAAATCAGCAGACCAATCGCGGTGGCAAGAAGCACGGTCCAGCATGCAATCTCGCGACTTGAAACCCGCGTTTCCAGTTGCTCCGCGACCAGCGCCGCGTCCACGCGTGGTTTCCTATTCGACTTGCGTTGAGACCTAGCCAGAGCGCGCTTCTTTCTGCTTGGCTGAGGTCAGGGACCGATCTGGACGTTATCGATGAATACCGTACCAGTCCAGGCAGGACTTGGGTTGAATCGGATGGCCACGTGGTTAGCCTGAGTGTCCGACGGGAACTTGTAGCTCCACTTCTGCCACGTTCCCGCAGTCGAGTTCAAATTGTCCCCGAATGCCACCGGAGAAGTCGATGCGCCTGCACTCGTCCAAGCATCGAAGAACAAGAAGGACAGGCTTCCAATACCAGACGCGGAAAGGCGAACGTATGCTGTCATGGTAAGGTTGCTCAGGTCGACCAACCCTCCAGAAGTACAGAGAGGAACGGCGACCGCGCCCGTGGTGCCACTCATCGCAACTGCGAGCGCGCCGCTGCCGCTTTGGACCGGGGCCTGGACCCACTGCGGAGCTTGCGCACTATTGCCGGAATCCGTCGGGTCTACCGCCCAGC
>CAZTTW010000508.1:0-4248 GCA_964616265.1 uncultured Myxococcales bacterium
GCCGTTCTTCCTCGGTCGTATTACCCGCCTGCCGCATGCCTTCGGCCATTTGCTGAAAAAACGCAAGGCGCTCGCGCTGACCGGCGAGCTTTTCAAGCAGGGACTTCGCTCCATCGACGGCGGCGACCACGTCGCCCGCTGCGAGCGATGCGCCAGCGGCAGCGATGCGCGTGACCTTGCCAGCCGCTGGGAACTTCAGTACGACGCCGGGGACCTGGCGCACGTCGGCGGTCCCGTCGAAGAAGCGAAAGACCGTCGTGGGCGCGGCAGCCAGCACGTGCACGCGCGGGCGAGGAGCATCCTGTCGGGCCACGACGAGCGGCAAGAGCAGCGCAACCACGGCGGCAGCGGCAAGCACACCAAGCGAACCGAAGAGAACGAACGAACGCCGCAGACGGCGACGAGCCGACGGCTGCTCGACCGGGGCGGGGCCCCACGTCGTGGGAGCGGGAGTCAGAATCGGACGCGGCGTAGCCCACGGCGCGGGCGGCGGCGTGAGATGCGATCTCGGCATCAGCGGAGAGACAACCGGCCCCGGGAACGGAAGCGGTACACCGAACGCTGCGTGCTCGGCCGGAGCTGGAGATCGCGGTGATTCCGGCTCGTCGCGCGTCGGCTCCGCCATGGATCGGGCATCGACGACAGTCTCGCGCTCCGCGACCAGAACGGCGTCTTCTCCGACGCCAGGCAAATGCCTCGATAACTCCGCGTCCGCGACCGGCGATGCCGACTGCGCAGACGGCTCGGGCGCGACTATTGCGTGGGTAGGATCCATACCATTGCGGACTTCAGGCTCCATTTCGCCCGAAGCGGCGGCTGACGCAGGCGCCGCGGCTTCTTCAGGCGAAACCTCCGGGCCGCTTTCAACATCTGACGGATCGGCTTCCAAGAAACCAAGCTCGGCAAGTCGGTCGGCAAAAGCGGACAACTGATCTTCGCTGAGCTCCATCCCCGTCGACAATTTGACCCACGGGATGACCATCGCCAGCAGCAAACCATCGAAGGCGAGCGCCACCCGATATTCGAAATCGTAAAACGAGAAACGTGCACCCGTCTTCGGATCCCGAACTTCGACGTAGCTTTCTCCTCGCGCCTCGACGGGAACGGCCTCAAGATCGCGACGGAAACGTGGCTTCTCGCGGGACATGTCTTCCTTGGGGACTCAGCCTATCGCCAAATATCTCTCGCTGCGAAGTGGATTGTCGTAGAAGCACAAGCGGCTTTCAAAGTGGAATCGAGATTCTGAATCAGACCGTCAATGCCGGCATCCAAGAAGCAGACCAAACGAAAGGTGAACCATGGCTGACCTGAAGACAACGTATATGGGAATTCCTCTGACCAACCCCATCGTGGTGGGGGCTTGCTCGCTCTCGAAGCACGTCGACTCCATCAAGGCGCTCGAAGCTGCGGGCGCAGGCGGCTTGGTCATCAAGTCGCTGTTCGAGGAGCAGATTCAGGTCGAAGAAGACGACTTCGAGCGCAGTCTTTCGGCACACGGCAACGCCGATCCGGAAGCCCAGTCGTTCTTTCCGCAGCTTCGCCATGGCGGCCCGAAAGAACACATCTTCTGGGTGCGCGAGGTGCGCAAGGCGGTCAAGCTCCCGCTCTTCGCCAGCCTCAACTGCGTGAACACCGGTACGTGGATCGAGTACGCCAAGCAGCTTGCCGACACCGGCGTGAGCGGCCTCGAGCTCAATTTCTACTCGCCGGCGCTGAGCCCGGAGATCCGCTCGGGCGATATCGAGAAGAAAGAAGTCGACGTCGTGGCGCAAATCCGCGCCGTCGTGAAGCTCCCCATCGCCGTGAAGCTGCATCCGTATTACACCAGCCTGATGAACGTGGCGACGAACTTCGAGAAGGCAGGTGCCAGCGCCCTCGTTCTCTTCAACCGCTTGTTCGAGCCTGATATCGACGTGGACACCATCGCCAAGCGCGCGGCGATTCACCCGACGATCTCCAGCGATTCCCTCCTGCCACTGCGCTGGATCGGACTGCTCAGCAAGCGCACCAAGATGGATCTGGTGGGCAGCACCGGCGTGAGCGCCGGTAAGGACATCGCTCGCTTGCTGTTGGCCGGCGCCAATTCGGTGCAAACCGTGGGCGCCGTCCTGCGCGAGCCAGGAACTGCCATCAAACGCATGCTATCCGAGCTCGAGGCGTGGATGGGCGAGCACAAGTTCGCCGATCTGGCCGCCTTCCGCGGAAAGCTTGCGGGATCGAAGGACAGCGATCCGTGGTCCTACGAGCGCGGCCAATACATCAAGGCCATCGTCGGCATCGAGTGATTCCGGATCGCTTACCCGCGAGCACGGAGACGGTCGAGGAAGGAAGGGTTCGGATCCAGAGAACCCTTCCTTCTTTTCCGCAAGCGCGGCACCCGAGGGGCGGACCTATTTCGCTTCGCCGGCAGGCGAGTCGGCGCTGGCTACCGTCCAACCGCCACCCTTGAAATCGACCGCGACACGCAGGTTGTCTACCCGCACGACCGTTCCCAGTCCCCAGCGCGGCAGCGGGTTGCCGGCCTCTTTTGAGCGCCCGAAGTCGCAGGCCACGTCGTCGCCTACGGCGAGATCCGGCGGGTTCTCGAACTGCAGCAGGACACCGCAGCCGCTCATGTTGATGGTTGTCGCCTTGAGGACGTGACCCTTGTTGTGCAAGTCGACGGTTGCGCCGACGTCGATCTGGAAACGCGGCTCTCTGCGGTTCTCGGTGAGACTTGGCTGCATCGTGCGCCTGCCCTCGTTCTGCTACGCATTGGCCGGGCCTATCACACGCCCGTGTCGTCTTGTCATCGGTGGCCTGTCCGGTTTCTTTAGACCGGCCGCCAAGCGATGGTGCGGGCTATTCGCTCCGGTTCGTCTCGACCGCAAGACGATGCAGCCGCTCGCTCGTCGCACGATCCGCGCCAAGGACGTCTACCGCCCTAGCCATGCGATAGGTCCAGTTCGTGTCAGCGACCGTACCTGGCACGTTGACTTGCTCGCGCGTTCCGAGCAGATCCTGAAACGGCACCAAGCACAGCTCGGAAGCCGAGCCGTAGAGCACACGCAGAAGCGCATCGCGGACGTCGTCGCCCCATCCGCGATGGCAGTCGAGCCGCCCGAGGCCCGGAATCCGCGCGAGGTACCCGCGATGCTCGGGGGACAAACCGTCGTACCATTCGGCATTCGTGGAGGTATCGTGCGTCCCAGAGGTAGCGACGGAAATCTCGGGCCACTTGGCCGGGTCACGAAAAAACTGCTGCATACGACCGTCGCGCCACAGGTCGTCCTTTTCCCAGCGCAACACGCGGTAGCCGGGAATACCGAGGCGGACCAGAGACGGACGCAAGAACTCCGGCACCACGCCCAAGTCCTCGGCGATGACTTCGCCGTAGGTGTCCATGATGCCGAGCAAGGTCTCGCCCAGGCGAATCTGGGTTTCCTCGTCGGAGGGGGAAAAGCCGGTCCGCTTTCCGTCGGCGGTCCGGTAGTACGTGCGGTACATGCCGATGACGTGGTCGACTCGAAAAAGCCCGAACAGGCGCCCCGAGCGCTCGGCCCGGCGGTGCATCCAATCGAACTGCGTCTTTTCCATGGCCCGCCAGTCGAAGAGCGGCAAGCCCCAGTCTTGTCCTTGCGGCGCGAACGCGTCGGGCGGCGCGCCCACCCGCATTCCTTCATGGAACAGCCTGCGCTCTTTCCACACGTCGGCGGAATCGTCCGAAACGACGAACGGCAAGTCGCCCATCAGGTCCACGCCCAGCACGCCGGACGACTGGCGGGCTGCGCGCCACTGCAGATCGAGCTGCCACTGCTGCCAGGTCACGTAGAGAATTTCTTCGGCGTGCTCTTTGAGCGCCTGCTCCAGCGCTGCCGGCCGCCGGTTCGCCAGGCTGTCGGGCCAATGGCGCCAGTGCACGGCGTACTTCGTATGAAGGACCGAGAAAAGCGCGTAGTCCTCGATCCAAGCGCGGTTCTCCTCGCGAAACTGCGCCAGCTCTCGCGCGCGCCTCGTGCGACGGCGCCAGTCGTTCTTGCGAAAGTGCGCAAAGGCGAGCCGCATGCCGCGCTCTTTGAGCGGACGCAGAAGATGCCACGGCACGCTCGGCGCTGCCGCGACCTGGTCCAGCAGCGTGCGGTCGGCGTCGTCCAAAGCCGTGCGTCCGCCCGCTGCGATGAAGTCCTCGCACGCGTCCAAACCGAGGTACACGGAATCGATGCCGAAGGCGGTGGCGGCCGAGTAGGGACTGGTCTCGCCACCCGTCAC
>CAZTTW010000509.1:0-4248 GCA_964616265.1 uncultured Myxococcales bacterium
GCTACACTGGCCCGCAGCTCTACGACTACGCCTTCAACAACATCGAACCATTGCTCGAGGGCATTTCGGGCGTGGCCAGCGCCGCTCCCGACGGCGGACGTATGCGGCAGATCAATATCGTCGTGGATCCGACGCGGGCGCAGTCGCGCAACGTAACCGCCGCGGAGGTCGCGAGCGCCGTCGCGAAATCCAATGCCTTGCTGCCGTCGGGCGAGTTCATCTCGCCCAAGTTCGACGCCAACGTGTACACCAACGCGATCCCCGCGAAGGTGGCAACGATCGGCGAGGCGCCGGTCAAGGTCCATGACGGGCGCCCAGTACTGATCCGCGACGTCGCCCGCGTCGAAGACGGTGGAACGCCGCCGACCCAGTCCGTGGCAGTGAATGGACTCGATGCCGTGTACCTGAACGTGCTGCGCGTGCCCGGTGGCAACACGATCGAGATCGTAGATGCCGTCAAGCAGGTCGTGGCTGGCTTGCACGACCTGCCGGCAGGCATGGAGGTCAAGGCCTACTTCGATCAGTCGACCTTCGTTCGCACCACCTACCACGGTTTGAAGAAGGAAATCATTCAGGCCCTGGTGCTCATCGGCATCGTCATCTTGATATTCCTGCAGAGCATTCGCGGAACCCTGATCGTGTCGGTCGCGATTCCGCTATCGTTCGCCATCACGCTGCTGGTTCTGTACGCTGCAGGCCAGACGCTCAACGCCTTCACGCTGGGCGGATTGACCCTGGCCATGGGCCGCCTGGTGGACGATGCGGTCGTGGTTCTCGAATCGATCCACCGGCATCAGCGCCAGGGACTTTCGACCCACGAAGCGGCCTTGAAAGGCACCACAGCCGTAGCGCTTCCCGTGCTGGCCTCCACCCTGACGACGATGGCGGTGCTGTTGCCCGTCCTGTTGCTTGCCGGACTTGCCAAGAAGCTGTTTGCGCCGCTGGCGCTCACCGTGGCGGTGGCCATGATCGCCTCGTACTTCGTCAGCATGTCGGTGACGCCCGTGGCGTGTCGCTATTTCCTCGGGCATGTCGAGCACGGCGAACTCGGCAAGCGTATCGAGCACTTCATCGACAGTATCGCCGATGGCTACTCGCGCCTCCTGCGCCGGGTGCTTCCTTTCCGGCTCACCATCGTCACGGCTTCGCTCCTGCTAGTTCTGGGCAGCGGCTGGGCGGCGGCCCATCTGCCGAGCACATTCTTCCCGGAAATCGACGAGGCCATGGACATGATCTACGTGCGCTTCGCGCCCGGCATCTCGCTCGACGATGCATCCGCTCAGCTCAATCAGATGGGCAAGGTACTTACGACCGAGCTGCCTCCGGACAGCGTCGAAATGGTCATTGCCAACCTCGGAACTCCGCAGAATGCACGCAGTGCCATCGTCAGCCCCAATGTCGGGCCACACACGGGATTCCTCCGGCTTGCGTTCTCCGATCCCGAGAAGCGAAAGCTCTCACAGTCGGAGATGGCGGCGCGCGCACGCGAGATTCTCACCCGGCGATTTCCCGGAGTGGAAACCCTCGAGTATCCCGGCGGTCTCGTAGCCAGCGTGTTCGCGAACGGATATACGGCGCCGCTCGTGATCGAGGTCCGTGGCGACAACCTCGAAGAGCTCGACGCGAATGCGAAGGCGGTCGCAGAAGTCGCTCGCACCGTGCCTGGTGTGCGGGATGTCCGCTCTTCGCTACAAATCGATTATCCGGAAATCCGGGTGGAAACCGATCGGGAAAAGGCCGGCATGGTCGGAGTGA
The DNA here is from genome assembly GCA_964616265.1 of uncultured Myxococcales bacterium. GTDB lineage: Bacteria > Myxococcota_A > Polyangia > Fen-1088 > Fen-1088 > Fen-1118. Next base: position 1,756 of record CAZTTW010000509.1, read on the forward strand.
CACTGAGGGCAGCCGCCCAGACGACCCTGCAAGCGACGCTGGGAAACATCAACACGCCTAGCGTCTGGATCGATTCGAGCAACGGTCAGTCATACTACGTCGTGACCTCCTACGACGGCGCGGCCGTGAAGGACACCCAGGCGCTGGCGCAGCTCGCCGTGCGCGTAAGCGACAAAGGCAGAGCGATCCCTTTGGGTGCGTACGGAAGCATTCGCCGTTCTCTTGGGCCCATTGCCGTTGAACGCAACCAGCTGCAACGAGCGGCCCATATCCTGATGCAGACCGAAGATCGCGACATCGGCAGCGTCGCCTCCGATCTCGACCGCGCTCTGCACGCGAGCCCGCGGACCCGTGACATCAAATTCGACTACGTCGGTCAGGTTCAGCTCATGCGCACGACCTTCTCCGGCTTGGGCCTGGCGCTCGGTCTTGCGGTCATGGTCGTGTTCATGATCATGGCTTCGCAATTCAAGTCGCTGCGTCTTCCCTTCGTCATGCTGTTCACCATCCCGGTATCGCTCGTGGGCATCGTGCTGGCTCTGATGGCCGCGGGGCAGGGCTTTTCCATCACGGCGCTCATGGGGATTCTGATGGTGATCGGCATCGCCGTGTCCAACGGCATACTGCTGGTCGACGACGCCAATCGGCGGCTCAGCGATGGGACGGACATGGTCGAAGCCATCATTGCGGCGGCCCGCTCGCGCTTCGTCCCCATCGCCATGACCAGCCTTGCAACGGTCATCGGTCTCATTCCCACGGCGCTTGGGCTCGAGCATGGTTCCGAGGCCAATCAACCGCTGGCCCTTGCCGTGGTCGGCGGCTTGTCGTCATCGACGATTCTGTCGCTGTTTCTGGTCCCGGTGATGTTCCTCTTTTTTGCGCGGCCGCCGGTGCCGTCTACGGACGACGAAGAAACCGCCGCGATTCTCGTCGAAGCAGAAGCATGACCCGACTGTCGTTGCGAAATCCGATCGCGGTGCTCATGGCCGCTATCGCGCTCGTGGTGTTCGCCATCGTCGTGACACCGAGAATGAGCGTGGACACATTCCCGGAGCTGACCCCGCCCGTGTTGGTCGTCGGAACGATGGCGCCCGGGCTCGGCCCCAAGGATGTCGAAAAAACACTGACATGGCGGATCGAGAAGTACGTCAGCGCAACCCCGGGCGTCCAGCACGTCGAGAGCGTCTCGCGGAACAACCTCAGCATCGTCTACGTTTGGTTGAAGTGGGGAACCGACCTGAATGCGGCCCAGACCCTCGTGCAGCAGCAGGTGGCCTTCGCCATGTCGGCGGTGCCCAAGTCGCTGGGCGTGCTGCCGCCCTTCGTTCTGCAATACGATCCGTCGAACGCGCCCGTGGTGCAGGTCGCGGTCAGCGGCGGCGGGCTGAGCGGCCCGCAGCTCTACGACTACGCGCTCAACAACATCGAGCCCATTTTGGAAGGCATTCCAGGCGTCGCCAGCGCGTCGATCAACGGCGGACGGCAACGCCAGATCAATGTGGTCATCGATCCGGTGAAGTCGCAGGCCCGGGGAATCACCTCCGGCGACGTTGCGGCAGCCGTGCGCGACTCGAACGCGCTGCTGCCGTCAGGTGAATTCATCGCTCACAAATTCGACGCCAACGTCTACACCAATGCCGTTCCTTCCCGCGTGCGGGAGATTGGCGATGCGGTCATCAAAAAGAGCAACGGCGCCCAAGTCCTCATTCGTGACGTTGCCCAGGTCATCGATGGTGGAGCGCCAGAAACGCAAGCCGTGTCGGTTGGTGGCGATAACGCAGTGTACTTGAATGTGCTGCGCGTGCCCGGCGGCAACACGCTGGAGATAGTCGACGCCGTCAAGCGGAAGGTGCGCGACCTGACCGATCTCCCGACGGGGCTCAAGGTCCTGCCGGTCTTCGATCAGTCGACCTTCGTGCGCACCACGTACAACGGGCTCAAGAAAGAAGTCATCCAGGCGCTGATCCTGATTGCCATCGTCATCCTGGTGTTCCTCCAGAGCGTACGTGGAACCTTGATCGTATCGGTGGCTATCCCGCTTTCCTTCGCGATTACCCTCATCATTCTGTACGCGTCTGGACAGACGCTGAACGCGTTTACGCTGGGAGGTCTGACGCTGGCGATGGGACGGCTCGTCGACGATGCGGTCGTCGTGCTCGAATCGATTCACCGGCACCAGCGCATGGGGCTCAATGCCTTCCAATCGGCGCTGCGCGGGACAAACGCCGTCGCGTTGCCGGTCATGGCCTCGACGCTCACGACGATGGCTGTGCTTCTGCCCGTCCTGCTGCTTGCCGGCTTGGCGCAAAAGCTCTTCGCGCCGCTCGCCCTAACCGTGGCCGTCGCGATGATCGCTTCCTATTTCGTCAGCATCTGTGTCACGCCGGTGGCGTGCCGCTACTTTCTGGGCCACGGAAAACACGGCCGCTTGGGAAGGCTCGTCGAAGGAATGATCGATCGGATCGCAGACCGGTACGCCGCCGTTCTTGGTCG
>CAZTTW010000510.1:0-4243 GCA_964616265.1 uncultured Myxococcales bacterium
CACCATCCTGCGCTTCATCGAATACATGGACGTCGGTACGTCCAATGGCTGGCAACGAGGCCAAGTTGTAGGTGCCGCTGAAATTCTCGAGCGATTGCGGCGCCACGCCGATCTCGAACCCGTCACGCGCGACTATCGAGGAGAAACGGCCGAACGCTACCGCTACAGCGACGGCTCGGGGGAAATTGGCTTCATCGCCAGCGTCACGCAGCCGTTTTGCGGCGATTGCAATCGTCTGCGCCTCTCGGCCGACGGACGGATCTACGGCTGTCTCTTTTCGAACGAAGGCTTCGACCTCGGGCGCGTGGCGCGCAGCCAGGGTGAGGCCGCTGCACGTGAGGGTCTGATTCGATTCTGGCTTCACAGGCAGGACCAATACTCCGTCGAGCGAAGCACTCGGTCCACGCCAGATAAAATCGAAATGTTCTACATCGGAGGCTGACGTGGCATCGACGGGCTTCACCCATCTGGACGCACAAGGGAATCCGCGCATGGTCGACGTCTCGGACAAGCCAGTCTCGGACCGCGTGGCGAAGGCCTCTGCCGAGGTGTGGTTTCCACCCGATGTGGCCACCGCGCTCGGCTTGGCCGAAGGCAAGGACGTGCACAGCGCCAAGGGCCCGGTGTTTCAGACCGCGACCATCGCTGGCGTCATCGCGGCGAAGCGCACGCACGAGCTCATTCCCTTCTGCCATTCCGTGCCGCTCGATCACGTCGCGGTGGACATTCGCGCCGAGCAGGGCGGCGTCGTCCGAATCGTCAGTACCTGCCGCACGAGTCATCGCACCGGGGTCGAGATGGAGGCACTCACCGCTGCCAGCGTCGCCGCCCTGACCGTCTACGACATGTGCAAGGCGCTTTCGCATGCGATTGAGATCCGATCCGTCGTCCTCTTGGCGAAGTCCGGAGGCAAGAGCACGTATGCGCGAGAGTAATATTACCAACCATAAGGAAAGCCGACGCCGAGCCTGGCGCTTCAACCCCTACGAGATCGCCGTCTGCGGTTACAAGAAAAGCGGCAAGACCACGCTGCTCGAACGTCTCGCCGTGCCGCTTGGCCGCGACCTGCGCCTCGCCTACCTCAAGCACGACGCGCATCAATTTTCCATGGACCACCCTGGGAAAGACACCGATCGCCTGCGCCAGGCGGGGGTTCCGTCGGTTGCCATCACGGGCGAGTCTGGGTTCGCGAACCTCGGCGATCGGCAAGACAGCGAGCTGCTTGCGCCCTACCCTCTGCTTGCCGCCGATGCACTTCTCGTCGAGGGCTACAAAAAGAGCGATCTGCCGCGCATGATGCTGCTCGATGAAGGCCTGACCATCGTCGACGATCCGGCATGGCTGACGGCACCGCCCATCGCGGCGATTCATCCCTGGAAAGCGGCAAGCCCCGCAGAAAGCGCCGCGCACGAGAGCGTCGAGCGGCGCCTGGGCAGGCTGCCGTGGTTCAGCCGCGACGACATCTCCGGCATCGCCAGCTTCGTCCGCGCATTTTGGCAAAGCCGCGTTCCACCGGTCCACGGGCTCGTGCTCGCGGGCGGCCATTCCACGCGCATGGGACGTGACAAGGCGCTGCTCGACTACCACGGGATCGCGCAGCTCGACCATTGCGTGCAGTTGCTTTCCACGCTCGGCATGAACGTCAAGGTCTCGTGCCGGCCCGACCAGGAGCAGGAGACCGCACGCCGTCGCTATCCGCTGCTGCAAGACCGCTTCTTGGACCTGGGCCCGCTAGGCGGAATCTTGACTGCCTTGTCGAGCGACGCGAGCGGCGGCCAGAGCTGGCTGGTTCTTGCCTGCGATCTGCCGGCCGTGAGTGCCGACGTACTCGCCGCCTTGCTGGCGGCCCGCAATCCCTTTCGCTTTGCAACCGCGTTTTGCGACAGCGACGGGTTCCCGGAGCCGCTGTGCACGATTTGGGAGAGCAAAGCGTATCCGCGCCTGCTTCAGTTTCTGGGCCTGGGCCAGGCGTGCCCGCGCAAGTGCTTGATCCATTCGCCCACCCACCTCCTCGATGCGCCCGAGCCACGCGCCCTCGACAACGGGAATTGCCCGCAGGACTTCGAACGAATTCGCCATGATCTCGACACGCGAAGCTGACCAGCGGATTGACGACGTCTTTGCCGGACTCGCCCGCCGGATTGACAGAGAACAGGTTGTGCTCGGCGAATGCCTCGGTCGGGTGTTGGCCAGCGACATCGTCGCCGATCGCGATCAGCCGCCCTTCCACCGTGTCGCCATGGACGGCATCGCCGTCGCCCTCGCAGGCGACCGTTCCATCCGCACCAACGTTTTCAAGATTCGCGGCAGCCTGTCGCCTGGGCAAGACGGCAGTGGCACCGAAGATTTCACTGATCCCGATAGCGCCATTGAAGTCATGACCGGGGCCGCACTTCCGCCGCCGTGGAATACCGTCGTGCCCTGGGAGGATCTCGAACCGTCGAGCGGTTCCGAGCGGCGATTGCGAGCGAATGCTGCACTTTCGCCCGGGCTCAACATCCATCGGCGCGGCAGCGACTATCGCGACGGCGATTTGCTGCTTCAGTCCGGCACCCTCTTGCGTGCTCCCCATCTCCACGTGCTTGCCAGCGTGGGCTGCTCCGCCGTGCCCGTCCTTGCTCGTCCGCGGGTAGCGCTGGTCAGCACCGGCGACGAGCTCGTCGCCGTCGACGCCACGCCCGGGCCGCAGCAGATTCGCATGTCCAACATGCCCGCGCTCAATGCCTGTCTGAAGCGAGCAGACCTTCCGGTCAGCACGACCATGCACAGTGCCGACCGTGAAGACGATCTGAGACGCAACCTCGCTGCAGCGCTTGCCGCCAGCGATGTCGTTTTCATCAGTGGCGCGGTTTCCAAAGGAAGCAAGGACTTCGTGCCCGCGGTGCTCGATTCTCTCGGCTGCAATCGTGTGTTCCACGGTGTTGCGCACAGGCCGGGCAAGCCCATGTGGTTCGGCACGTCGCCTCAGGGGGGCGTCGTCTTTGCTTTGCCGGGCAATCCGGTGTCGTCGCTCGTCTGCTTCGTCCGGTACGCCCTGCCACGACTGCGCCGCTGGGGCCAATCGCCCTTGCTGAGCGACCCCAGTGCAGTTTTCCTACCACTCGCCGATGCGGTGAAAGCGCATCCGGGGTTCACCCTCCTCGTAGCCGCGCAGGTGGTTGCGCGCGCCGGTGAAGTCACAGCATTGCAAACCGATAAGAGCAAGGGCTCGGGCAACTACGCCGGCCTCTTGTCCACCGATGGAATCGCCGAAATTCCTGCCCAGGACGCGATGGTGCCTGCAGGCTCGCCAGTTCGTTTTTTCCCGTGGCCTTAGCAAAGGACGACCATGCAAATCCACCTGACCTACTACGCGATTCTGCGCGAGCGGCGCGGGGTCGACCGCGAAACCGTCGACGTAGGCGACGGCAGCTTGCGCGCTCTCTACCAAAGCCTGCGCCAGACCTATGATTTTCCTTACGACGAAAAGCATATCCGGCCCGCCATCAACGATGCGTTCTGTCCATGGGAGCGGACGATTGTCGACGGCGATCACGTCGTCTTCATTTCGCCGGTTGCGGGAGGCTAACGGTGTTGGCGCCGCTCTTCTCTTTGACGGAGGAAGCGATTCCCGCAGCCTCCCCGTTTTCAATTTCGTCTAGCGCGGGTGCGCTCGTCGCGTTCGATGGCATCGTGCGCGACCACAACGAAGGACGCTCCGTGGTGGCACTCGAGTACTCCGCCTACGTCGCGCTTGCCGAGCGGGAAGGCGAATCCATTGTCCGCGATGCCATCGAGCGCTTCGGTCTGCTGGCCGCAGCCTGCATCCATCGCACGGGCGCCCTCGTGATCGGCGACGTTGCCGTCCGCGTGTGGGCAAGCGCCGCGCATCGCACGGCCGCCTTTGCCGGCTGCGCCTTCATCATCGACGAGGTGAAGGCGCGCGTGCCCATCTGGAAGAAAGAGACCTACGTCGATGGCAAACCGAGGTGGGTCGAATGCCAGCACTCGGGAGCCAGCGCTCACAAAGGCGGATAGGCGTTGGCCATCAGCTCCTGAAATTGCCCCGAGAACCACGCGCCGGACAGCGGAGCATCGGGCAGGGCACCGGACATGTTGTTCTTGTTGCGCGCGTTGCCGGTGTACGTCGGGTCGCACATGCGATCGAACCCCTTGCCCTGATCGTTGGCGATCTGTTTGCTGGCGCCGTCGGACTCGCCCGGTGGCTTGATCCAGACATACGCGTGGATGCCGTCCTTGTCGA
>CAZTTW010000511.1:0-4229 GCA_964616265.1 uncultured Myxococcales bacterium
TTCGGCCGAGATCGGTTGCAGCAGCGACTCTAGGTTTTGCAAGGGCATGGTTAGTTAGTCGAGAAGTTGAAACAGTGTGACATTAACCTTCGAAAACGCCATGGTGTCAAGGCCTTCGTGCCGTTTACCGGTGGCGCCGGTGACCCACGGCAGTGTCCCCGTGCGCATTTCTTGAATCCGAATTGTTCCTTGACGAAGGGGCGGTCGTGGGGCGCAGGAAGGCCCGCTATTCGCCTTCGTCGTTGGGCGCGTTTTCGTCGCCGAGCGCGACGCTGGCGTAGGCGGCGGCGAACTCTTCCCCGAAAATCTCGGCGTGCAAGGCGGCATCTTCGGCCATCAGATTGCCGAACTGCTCGACGTACTCGTTCCACCTGGTCCTGGCTTTTCCGCCGGAGAAAAGGCTGGACGTCGTTTTCACGTCGAGAGTGTTGGGATCGAGCTTGGCGAGAAGTCCGCGCACGCTTTGGGTGATGCCTTCCATCAAGGCCACGTCGTGGATACCCATGTCGGCAAACACGGCGTTCAGGTCGCGCGCGCAAACGTCGGGGTCGACGGAAGCGTTGAGCAGGTACTCGACGATTTCCTGGCTGGTGCGTGCGCGGTGAAGCGGCGTCGTTCCGGTCAGCGGCCGAACGCCCACTTCGGCGCCGAACTGCTCGTAGCCCTTTTTGAGGCCCACAAACGCCTCGGAGAACGCGCCAATGATGCGGAGGCAGCGGATGAGCCGGTCCGGGACAGGTGCCGCTGCGGAGGCCGGCGGGTTCGAAGGCGGCCGGCTCGTCGAGCCAGTCGGCGGCGGCGGGGTCGGCGATCGTCCACCAACGCTGACGACTCGTGAAGGCGAGCTGTGTGGCTGCGACGAGGTCTGCGGCACCGCACCGGCGGCATAGACTTCCGTCGTACTTCGACTGCCACCGGCCGCGGTGCCGATGGCCGGCGGTTGCGATACCGACTGCGCTGCGGACTGGCCCGGGATGACCATCAGCTCGAACATCCAAATCGTAAAGCGCGTCGGCTGTAGCACCGGAATCGCGGTGTTCTTGGGCAGTTTCTTGCCGTCGAGGCAGGTGCCGTTGGTCGAGCCCAAGTCGAAATAGAACGTGCCCGTGTTGTCGAAGCGGATGATGCCGTGCCAGCCCGAAACGAAGTTTCCCTCAAGCACGATGTTGTTGAGAGGATTGCGTCCAATACGCACGGGCGATTGGTCGAACTCGTACTTTCTCTCGGTGCCCGAGCGAGGGTCGCGTAGAAGGATCTGGATAAGCATGGGGGAAAACCCGGAGAGTCCTCAAACCATAGCGCAGTCGCCGGAATCTGCGAAATATCCAATTGACGACGCAATCCTACGCTCTGCGCCGCGCTGGTCGCCACGGCCATCAACCTCGACGGTGCACGCGCGAGCGTGTCTTGCCTGCTTCGCTGTTACGCGCACCGGTGCTGTAGACTATCCTTCAGTGCTGGAGAAAGTCGATCAGCGCTGGCGATGAACGCTGCGATCCGACGGTGAGTTGCCCAAGACTCGCGGGATCGCCGGCGGTTCGGTTCTTGCTACGGCTTCGCGCATGGGGCGAATTCTGTTCACGGTCTTTTGGGCGCTATCGCCGGTCGCGCAAGCAGCCGAGGCGTTGCCAGCGTCGTCCGGTCCGTCGCTCACCGACGATCCCACATTGAAGTCGTTCGTGAAGGAATCGATCGAAAGTCGCCCGGAGCTCGCGCAGGCGCGCGCGCTGATTCGCGCCGAAGGCGAACGCGCGCCGCAGATGACCGCTCTGCCGGATCCGACGTTATCGCTGGGCATTCAGAACGATGGCTTTTCCGGCATCCAAATCGGCAAGATGGAGACGAGCTTTTTCGCGGTGACGGCGTCGCAGACCCTTCCGTTGGCCGGAAAGCGCAGCTTGCGCGGCGACGTCGCGCACCTGGGTGCGCGTTCGGCCGAGGCGGACTTGCAGCGGGCGTTGCTTTCGGCGGAGGCGGACGTCGAGCGCGCGTATCTCGATCTTCTGCTCGTGCACGATCAATTGGCGTTGCTGGGAAAGTTAGAGGCCCTGTGGGCGCAGTCGGAGGGGCTTGCACGAGCACGCTACGAGGCAGGAGAAGGGACACAGTCCGATCTCCTGCGCGCCCAGCTGGAGCGCACGCGTCTTCGCCAACGGCGGTGGTCGCTGGAGAGTGACGAGCGTCGTCGTGTGGCCGCGCTCAATCGCCTGCGCGGGCGTCCGCTCGACGAGGCGGTGGCGCTCGGCCGATCGCTCGTCGAGCTGCCGGATCCGGTGCAACCCGATCTGAACCAGGCGACCGCGCAGGCAGAGGCCGATAGCCCCGAGCTGAAGAAGGCGGTGCTGTCGGGGCACCAGGCACAACATCGCGCCACACTGGCCAAGAAAGAGCGTTGGCCCGACCTGACGGTCATGGCCGGGCTCATGCCCCGCTGGGGAAATTTTCCGACCATGTGGCAGGCGGCGGTTTCGTTCAATGTGCCGATTTGGTCGACGCAAAAGCAGGCGCGCGCCGTCGCCGAAAATCAAGCGCGCGGCGAGGCGGCCGCGAGCAGCGCCGAAGCCATTAGGCAGGTGCTGCGCGAGCGCGTCGTCGAGCGGCTGGCGGCGCTGCACGCCCTCGTCGAGAGCAATCGGCTTTACCGGGACGGTCTCCTGATCCAATCCGAGGCAACGGTGAACAGCACGCTTCTACAGTATCAAGTAGGTCGCGTCGCTTTTGCCTCGGTGCTGGAGGCCCTGGCGGGCTACCTCAATGACCGCAATGGTTTTCTCGAATCCATCGCCGCCGCTCAGCGGATCGCGCTCGCCCAGCGGGAAGTCAGCTTGGAGGCATTCGGCGGCACCGCAGCGGGCATCGGCGGTGCCATGCCAGGCGCTGGCGGCCAGGGCACGTCGGTTTCCAGCGCGGCCTCGGCGCCTGCCCAAGGCGTAGAATCGGCTGGCGGCGGCTCCATGTCACGCATGTAGAGGACGCATGGACATCGATAGCTCTCAGCCCGACGGAACAGTGCCAGCGAGGAAGCCGCGAAGAACGATGGCGTTGGTTTTGCCGTCGCTCATCGCGGGTGCCTTGCTCGGCGGCGGCGGCATGTACTGGGCTTCGTACACCCACGACCATGGGGCAGCGGCCGCGCCTGCCGGCGAGCTCGCGAAGAAGAGGCCGCTGTACCAGTGCCCCATGCACCCGTCGATCACGTCGGATCATCCACGCGACTGCCCCATCTGCGGCATGAAGCTGGTACTGGTGTCGAATGCCGACGATTCAAGTCCGAAAAATCCGCGCGCGGGCGCGGGCGCGGCGGTGCCCGGCCTGGCGACCGTGACCATTGATCCTGCGCGCCAGCAGCTCATCGGATTGCGGACCGTGGCCGCGACCAAAGGTGACGTCAGCTCCACCTGGCGCACGGTCGCGCGCGTGCAGGTGGATCCGACTCGCGTGCGCAAGACCAATGTGAAGATCGAGGGTTTCGTCGAGCGCATCTTCGTGGACTTCGTGGGACAGAGCGTGCGCAAGGGGCAGCCGCTGTTTTCCATCTATAGCCCGACGCTGCTGTCCGCGCAGAACGAATACCTGCTGGCGCTGCAGACGAAAGACACGCTGGCCAAGATGGGCGGTGAAAACAGCGACAACCTGGTCCAGGCCGCGCGCCGGCGTCTCGAGCTGTGGGACGTGCCAGCGTCGGAAATCGATCGTCTCGCGCGCACGCGCGAGCCCAGCAAGACGCTCACGCTCGTCTCGCCCATCGCCGGGGTCGTCACCGCGAAGAACGTGGTCGAAGGCGCGCGGGTGAGCCCGGGCGAGGCGCCCTACGAAATCACGGATCTGAGCATGGTGTGGGTCATGGCTGACGCCTACGAGAGCGACCTTGGCCGCCTTCGCGTAGGCATGAAAGCCACGCTGAGCTTGCCCGCGTATCCCGGCCGCAGCTTCACCGGCGAAGTCGTGTTCATCGATCCCCTGCTCGATTCCAAGACCCGCACGGCCAAGGTGCATCTGCACTTTGCCAATGCCAATCGCGAGCTCAAGCCGGAGATGTTCGGCGAAGTCGCCCTGCAGACTACGGCGAAGGAAGGCGTGCGCATTCCCGCCGACGCGGTGATTCGGGCGGGCAATCAGGACGTGGTCTTTGTCGCCCGCGGCGATGGCAAGTTCGAGCCGCGCGTCGTCCAGCTCGGCGGAAAGAGCGGCGACCAAGTCGAAGCTGGTGCCGGCCTCGACGCCGGCCA
>CAZTTW010000512.1:0-4216 GCA_964616265.1 uncultured Myxococcales bacterium
GACGGTCGTGCTGCTGAGCGTTCCGCCGCTGGCAGTCCACAAATAGGAAATCGGACCCGGACCGCTGTCGGGATCGCTGGCCGAGCTGACCAGCGCGATGGTGTTACCGACCGGCGCGCTCGCGCTGACACTCGTAACGCTGGCGCAGACGTTGAGTTGCCCGGTCACCGAGATGCTTCCGGTACTGTGCCCCTGCTTGCAGTCCAGATGCACCGCGACCGCCGTCGTCGCCGACGCCGTCACAGCGAAGGGCGCCGACGTTCCGGTGCAGGTCGTCGTTCCGTCGGTGGTCGTTCCCGTGAGGGTCAAGGTGTAGGGCGAACCTGCCGCAATGTTGCCGATCACCGCGCTGATGGTCGCGGAATGCGAGACATCCAGAGTGCCCGAATAGGAATGCGGACCCGCGGTCGAATACGCCACGGGGTTCAAAAAGATGCCCGGCGCAGCCTGGAGCTGGAGCTCCACGCGGCCGAGGGCACCCTTGCCATCGCCATCGCTCGGCCTCTCGGCGTTACAGGCAGCAACACTGGCGGATATGAGAACGAGGAGCAGTTTCGCGTTGGACTTGAGCACGCTTGGCCTCCGATAAAGCTGTGGAATGGAACCCGAACCGGTAACTTCGGTTCTTCGATTCCCCAAGCAATGAAACGATTTGCAACAAAAGGGTTCCAACTGGCGGCGGCGTCGAGCCTGCGTACCAGCGGAATCCCGACGAGCGCGGCGACCTCCTTCCGGAGGTGCACGAATCCAGCGCGCGGGTCCTGCGGTGGCCGGCGCCCTCAGCGCGGCCGAGATTCTGCGCTAATGTTGCACCACCGCCGAAAGGAAAACATGAACGCCATCCAGACTTTGACCCAAGACCAGCTCGACGCTTTGTTGCGCGAGGGTGAATTCCCCGAGAGCGTTCGCCGGGCCGCGCCCAAGGTGGTGGTGATCATGACCCAGGACTGGTGCTCGCAATGGGCCGATATGGCAGCCTATCTGCGTGACTTCGCCGATGAGGCCGCGATTTTTACCGTCGAGTACAACCTGCTGCCCGACTTCGCGCGCATCATGAGCTTCAAGGAAATCGTGTTCAAGAATGCGAACGTGCCCTACGTTCGCTTCTATCGTGATGGCACGTTGGTGCACCAATCCAACTGGCTGCCGCGCGCATCGTTTTCGAGCGTGCTCGGGCGCAAGTAGCTGGACACGATGTCAATTGCGCGACGTCTGGAAATGCCTGGCCGAGGGAGCACCTTGCTTGCTCGGAGCGGGCCGATTGTACGAACGCGCACGAGCGGTCTTTCCACACGCTCGATTGGGACTTGGCAGGTGGTTCTGAAGCGGGATGCGAGAAGGATGCTCACAACTCAACGCCACGACGCACGAAACTCTTGACTAGAATCAAGCGGTCCTGAATCGTTCTTCCATGTTTAGAACGCGACGAGCCTGGGTCGGATCATTGGCGATAGTCGGGATGGCCTCGCTGCCGACGTCCGCCTGGGCTGGAGAGATCGTGGCCGTCTCGGACGTGGCGGCCACGCCCGCGTCGGCACCTCGGTCTCAGACGGTCGTCGTTCCCCCGATGGACCACCGGCCGGGCTTCGATACCACGACCGTTCCCCCATGGTGGATGCAGCGCACACCGCTCATGGGACTTGGCTTTGGTGCCGTGGGTCTGCTGGCCACTGGGTTCGGTGCCTACTATGTTGCCGTCGACGGAAATACCCTGGTAAAGGACAAGATCAACGGCAAGGGTGTATGGGTCAGAGACACCCGGGGATTCGGCTGGACCTTGATTGGAGTTGGCGTAGTCTCCTTAGTCGCTGGACTGTCCATGGTTATCTGGGGTAGGGACGACGGAAGCGAAGTTTCGATGGCGGTTGGCCCCACCTCGATGGGTCTGCTGGGAAAGTTCTAGGTGATGAAAGCCTTGTACAAACTTCTCGCGGTTTCCCCGTTCCTCCTCGTGCTCACGGGTGGCTGCGATTCCGGACGGCGCGAGTTCAAGTACTGCGACAGCACCTATTCCCAGTGCGGCTACGGACGCACGTGTGACTTCGATGCAGGTCTGTGCGTGGCCGACGTTGACAGCGGCATCGCACAAGATGCGGGCGTCAGTAAAGCCGACGCACGTTAATTCCGACAAGCCGACGACAATCGACAGACGGGGCGTTGGGCAATGGTAGGAGTCTTGAGCGTTCTTCGCACGTTGGGGATCCTGGGTGGCATCCTTGCCGCCGGAACACTGTCGACCGGCTGCGGTTCGAGCAAGTCAGTGAACTTCACGGGAGCCGGTGGTGGCGGCGGCACAGGCGGAGTCACACCCAGCACCGGGGGCACCGTTGCCGGTGGCGGTAGCGCGGGTTCGAGCCATGGCGGAGCTGGCTTCGGCGGCATGAGCGCGGGTGGGACGGCCGGCGAGCGGACCAGCGATTCGGGCGGGAGCAGATCGGGTGGCGCAGGCGGCATGAGCACGGGTGGCGTCGGCAATAATTTCACTTACGACTCTGGGACCGACGGGGCGAGCACGGGTGGAATCGACGGCATCGGTCGTACTGGCGCCGATGGCGCCGCGGCTGACGTTGGCGATACGAGGGGGGGCGGTGAGGTCGCTGATGAAGCCGCAAACGACGATGCTGACGGAGCCGGAGGGGTCGACGGCACGAGCACTTCGCACTACGCACAAGTCAGCGCGGGCGAGTATTTCACCTGCGGTTTGAGGACGGACGGCACGATCGCGTGTTGGGGGGCCAACGACAATGGCCAGGCGAGCCCGCCCACAGGCACATTCGCCTCCGTCAGCGCCGGGAACGACCACACCTGCGGGGTGATGACCGACGGCACGATCGCGTGCTGGGGAGCCAATTACTATGGCCAGTCGAAGGCACCCGCGGGTACGTTCACCTTCGTCAGCGCGGCCTAAGAGCAGAGTTGCGGCATTAGGATCGACGGTACGCTCGCTGGTTGGGGCCGAAATGCAGACGGCCAGGCAACACCACCCGCGGGAGCATTTACCTCCGTCAGCACAGGTGACGGCCATACCTGCGGCGTGAAGGCTGATGGTCATATCGCCTGCTGGGGATCCAACGACAGTGGACAAGGATCACCACCTGCCGGCACTTTCGTATCGGTCAGCTCGGGTTCTCAATTCACTTGTGGAATCAAGACCGATGGCAGCGTTGCCTGCTGGGGTCGCAACGACACCGGCCAGTCGACGGCACCCGCGGGCAGCTTCGTGTCCGTCAGCGCCGCCTACAGCGACGCGTGCGGCGTGAAGACCGACGGCACCCTCGTCTGCTGGGGGAAGAATGAATATGGCCAGTTCGAGCCACCTTCTGGCATTTTTACTTCGGTCAGCGGAGGCGTTGGACACACCTGCGCCCTGAGAACCGGCGGCACTATTGTCTGCTGGGGCCTCAACGACAGTGGCCAGGCTACGCCGCCGTAGGAAGCACGGCTCTTCGCCTGGCGGTGTGCCCAGACTTTCCGTGATGGTAGTGCGCTACCCCACTCTACCGAGCGGAAGAAGCTGTCCCAGGCGCGCGTTCGCACGGAAAGAGTGCAGCCAACCGGCTACTATGACAACATGGCGCTTCGGTGCCCCGGGGTACCGAGCACGTTGCCGAGTATCCGACAGAAAGTAGCGCGTCGGTCCTATTACGTTCAAGGGTAGCGTTCTGAATCGAGGGAAGATCATGAAGCGTTCGATGAAGGTCTTCGTTTTCGTTCTTGTTGCTTTGGTCGTCAGTCAGGGCGTTTTCGGCATCCGGCTTTGGCGAGCGGCCCACGCGATCCCACGTACGGCGCCGATCGTGGCGAGCGCACCCGCGCTGTATCTGGCTCAGGAGGCAGGCGACTGGAACAACATGTTCCTGGGCGTCCCCTTGCTGCAATTTCCAAACGATCTCATGACCTACCAGCGGCTGCTCTTCGACGTCAAGCCGGACATCGTGATCGAAACCGGCACGTTTCGGGGCGGGCTGACGCTTTACTTGGCCATGTTACTGGAGAACATCAACGACCAGGGGCGAGTGTTGACGGTGGACATCGACGACACCGGGATCAAGGCCGTGCTGTCTGCTTCCGGCATCCGAGCGAGCTTGAAAGACAGAATTCGCTTTTTCGGCGGCAGCAGCACGGATGCCAAGATCGTCGAGCAAATCGCGGCTCTGGCCAAGTGAAGTGGACCCCGAAAATAGGACCATGGGCTAAGGTGTAGTCCGCCTCAACG
>CAZTTW010000513.1:0-4215 GCA_964616265.1 uncultured Myxococcales bacterium
CCCCGGCCGGCGCGGGCCCAGACCTTCCAGCAAGAGGCGGACATCGTGGAGGGCATTGTGCTGATGCGCTACGGCGGCGATTCACTCAAGACGATCCGTGGAATACACGACCGGGTCGATTACATCAGGCGCAACCGCGTTTTGCCGCCTGGAATCGATATCGCGCCCGTCTATGACCGCGCCGAGCTTGTGTCGCTCACCACGCATACGGTGATGGAAAACCTTTTCGTCGGTATGCTGTTGGTCTCACTGGTGCTGTGGCTCTTTCTGGGCAATGTGCGAGCGGCGCTCATTACCGCCATCAATATTCCGCTCGCGCTCTTGTTTGCCTTTACGGGAATGGTGGCGAGCGGTACGGCGGCCAACTTGATTTCACTCGGTGCGGTGGATTTCGGCATCGTCGTCGATTCCACCGTCATCATGATGGAGAGTATTTTCGTCGCTTTCGTACACAAAGGCGGCACCGCTATCGAGCGCGTGGTTGGCGCTGCCCGCGAGGTGGGGCCGCCGATGTTCGCGTCGACGCTGATCATTGCCGTCGCCTTCATTCCGCTGTTCACGCTGACGGGAGTGGCTGGCGTCATCATGTCCCCGATGGCGCACACGTACGCCTTCGCCATCGGCGGAGCAATCCTGCTGGCACTCACGTTCACTCCGCTTCTCGCTTCGCGTCTGTTTCTGCGCAACGGAAAGCAGGAGGAGGAAAAAGAGAGCCACGTGATGAGCCTTCTCAATCGGCTTTACAATCCGCTCTTTTCCTTTTCATTGCGACGGCCGCGTCTGGCGATCGGCATTGGCCTCGCCCCGGTGGTCATTGCGCTTGCATGCTCCGTGTTCTTGGGTCGTGAATTCATGCCCAAGCTGGAAGAAGGCAATTTCTGGATTCGCGCGACCTTGCCGATTTCCATTTCGCTCAGTCAGTCCGCCAAACAGGTCGGGCGCATGCGCGCCATCGTGCGCGGCTGCCCCAGCCAAGAGGACGGAACCTGCACGAGGGAGCAGCAAACTCGACCGGAGATTCAGACCGTCATCTCGCAACTTGGCCGCCCGGACGACGGGACGGACGTATCCGGTTTCTACAACATCGAGTTGCTGGCACCGTTGCGGCCGTCGAAGGAATGGCGCAAAGGCGTGACCAAGGAATCCATGACACGGGAGATTCAGCGCGAGCTAGCCCAGGCTTTCCCCGGCGTCGTGTTCAATTTCTCGCAGGTCATCTCGGACAACGTGGAAGAAGCGATGTCCGGCGTAAAGGGCGAGAACACCGTCAAGGTTACCGGTCCCGACTTGCACGTCAACGAGGCCAAGGCTGAGGAGATCAAGGATGTACTGAGTGGGGTCCAGGGTATTGAAGACCTGGGAATCTTTCGTTCCCTCGGCCAACCAGCCATCCGTATCTCACCGGTACGCGCAAAGATCGGCCGCTACGGTCTCAACACGGGGGACGTCGCAGCCGTGGTCCAGGCGGCCATCGGCGGCCAAGTCATCACCCAAGTCTACGAGGGCGAAAAGCACTTCGATCTGATCCTTCGCTGGGCCGAACAGTATCGCCGTGACACACGCGCCATTCGCAACATCCTGGTCGCCACGCCCGACGGCTCGCAAGTCCCTCTCGGCCAGCTCGCGGATGTGGTCGAAGAAGAAGGACCGTCGGTCATCTTTCGTGAGGATTTGAAGCGCTATGTCCCCGTAAAGTTCTCGGTGCGCGGGCGTGACCTCGGCTCGACGATCGCCGAGGCGCAGGCGAAGGTCAACGCAACGGTCAAGCTACCCTACGATACCCACCTCGAATGGGACGGCGAAATGAATCAGCTGCGCGAGACCACCGAACGTCTGCTGGTGATCATCCCGATTACGCTGTTGATCATCGCCTTTCTGGCCTACAGCTCGGCCAAGAACTGGCGCGACACACTGATCGTCTTGCTCGGTGTCCCGGTGGCGTCCAGCGGCGGGCTCGCGGCGCTGTACGTGACGGGGACGGATTTTTCTATCTCGGCTGCGATGGGTTTTATTTCCATCCTAGGGGTTGCAGTGCAGGACGCACTGTTGGTCGTTACGTATGCACGGCAGCTGCGCGAATCGGGGTCCACGGCCGAGGAAAGCGCACGACTGGCCGCCCAGCGACGATTGCGGCCGGTTCTAATGTCGACGTTCGTGGCCATGCTCGGGCTTTTCCCTGCCGCTGTTTCGCGAGGCATCGGCTCGGAAACACAGAAGCCGCTGGCCATCGTGGTGATTGGCGGCGCGCTCGCCTTGGTCATCCTGCCGCGGCTCTTGCAGCCTGCCCTCGTCACGCTCGCGCATCGGGGAACGAAAACCGAGCTGCAACCGGGATAGCTGCTACGCCGACAGCTTCGCTTCCAAACACGCAGCGCCGCTGTCGAGACCGCTCGACGTGGTCGGCGTATAGACGGCGGTCTTATCGAGAACAACGACCGGCGTAGCAGCACCGTCGGCGAGGGTGATCTCGTAGTGATCCCCGTCAGCAAGCTGGCTTGCGTCGCTCGTGCGCCACTCGACGTCCAAGGTCACCGTTCCATCCGTGTACCGCCAGAGGGTTCCGAGGATCTGCGCCTGATTGGTGATGGATTCCGTCGGAGGCCCACCAGCGCCCGACGCGGGTAGCGCTGCGGGCGCCCACGGGTAGCACGTGTCGTTTCGACAAATGGAGAAGGTGGGCGCGGTCATGCTCGCGACGGTTGGGGACAGAAGAACGTGGAGAAGCGCTCCCGAAAAACACGGCGCTGGTGTGCCGGGCGAGCTGTCCTTTCCACCGCACGCGCCAATGCCAACCAGCGCAGCCAGAGCCACCAAGAGAAGACGAAGCTGTCCGGAACGAGTCATCGGCGATCCTCCGAAGGTCAAAGTATACAACCAACGGAGGAGCGCAAGTTCTCACCCCGGGGGGTGGGCCGGCTCGCCAAGTCGGCCGTCCGCGAAAAGCAGTTCATTCCAGGCCGGAACCGCCCGATACTAGGAAGGCGACCGTCCTTCGGGCAGTGCGACGGACGGGATCGGTGTGACGATGGTCGACAGCAAAGAGCTTCTGCGCAGGTTCAAAACGGCGGGCTGGCCAGGACCCGCGCAAGTGCATGCGCTTCTCGCCGAGGCGCCGCCCCTGGTGCGCGACGACGTGGAAAAGCTGCTGGCGGTCCTGACCAGCAAGGGCCTTCCCGGCGATGCTCGCGATCAGACCAACCGCATCTTCGTGTTTCGCACGCTAGCTGAGAAGGTCATCGACAAGGGACTTTTCCTGCCCTACGTGCGGGCCTTGCGGGGCGCTGACGGCGCGCTGGCCACAGCGCTCTCGCCGCTTCTGCCCAAGGTCAACAACGTCGAGGGCCACGCCGAGCTCGCCGGCTTGCTGCGCGAATCCGACGCCTCCCTGCGACGAGCCGCTGCGACCGTGGCCAAGCAAATCGGCGGCACGACGGTGTTCCAAACGCTGTCGCGTTTCTGTGGCGAACCCGGTTTTCAGGGACGCCTCGAGGCGATGGATGTCGTCCTTTCCATTGGACGCCAAGTAGCCATCCCTGCGCTCTGCTCGGTGCTGACCGTCGGCAACACGTCGGAGAAGCTACTGGCCTTGCAGTACCTCGGCAACGCCGAGCTGATGACCAAAGACGTGCCGGGCGCGCTCAAGACGATCGCCTGCGCGCTCACCGACAGCAGCGAACGCGTGGCGGTGGGGGCCATCGCGGCGTTCGGCGCCTTGTGCAGCGAAGACGACTTCTTCGAATCGCTCGCCCCGCTCGTCGACGGAAAAAGCCTGAACGTCGTTAACGCCGCGATCGGAGCGGCCGTGCGCTTCACCTCAGCGCGAACCATCGAGCTCCTCACACGCAAGCTGCATGCGGGTCCGCACGTCGTCCGCCTGGCAGTGCTAGCCGCGGCGGAAACCATCGCGAGCGACGACATTCTGCCCCTGGTCGTCGAAGCGTTGAACTTCAAGAAAATCGACATTCGCACGCGCGCCGCCGAGGTTCTGACCAACCTGGCGTTTGCAGGCAAGGTCGATCTGGCGCGCACCATTTTGTGGCTCCTGCGCAGCAAGGACACCAATGTCCGCCGCATGGCGGTCGACATTTCCCGCAAGGTGGGCGATCCCACGGGCGAGCTTGCGCCGCGGCTCTTGCGCCATTTGCGCGACGAAGACTGGTGGGTGCGCGAGCGGGTGATGGACGCCTTGGTCGCCATGGCGGGCAAGCAGCTCAC
>CAZTTW010000514.1:0-4206 GCA_964616265.1 uncultured Myxococcales bacterium
CATCCGCCGGAGGGCTTCGAGCGTTTCGCGCCGTACGTGGTCGCCCTGGTCCGCTTGGCCGAGGGGCCGCTGGTTGCGGCTCAACTCACCGACGTGGAAGGGGAGACGATCGAGATCGGGATGCCAGTCGAGATGGTCACCCGCAAGCTGTGCGACGACGGCACCAAGGGCACGATCGTCTACGGGTACAAATTCCGGCCCGTTATTGCCAGGGCGACGTAGGCCAAGCACCCGGAGTTATCACCACAGAGCACACAGAGGCCCGGAAGGGTGAAGGTACTCCGGATCTTGATCCGAAACCCTTCGTGCTCATCCGTCTCTTTGTTTCGCCGTGCTAGGGCCGGCTCTCCTCCGCGAACCGGGCCAGCGCCCAGAGCGGGAAGTAGCGGCGGTAATTTTCGTAGTTGATGAGCGCGGTCTTGTTGAAGACGCCGGAGAGCGTCTGGCGCGGCCAGTCTCCGTCGTCGCGTTGGCTCGTGACGAGGAAGCTCGCCGCCCGGGCACAGCGCGGATCCCGGGCCTGGCCCGCGTCGATTAGCGCCAGCAGGGCCCAGGCGGTGTTGACGGCGTTGCTGGGCGCGTTCACGTAGCGGCGCTCGATGCAGCTCGTGCCGCTTTCGCCCCATCCGCCGTCGCTATTCTGGTGGGAGAAGAGAAAGTCGCAGGCGCGCGTGAGCGCGGGATCCTCGCTGGCAGCGCCGGCGGCGCAGAGACCGCGGACGCCGAACCACGTTCCGTAGGTAAAGCAGACCCCCCACGAACCTTCCCAGCTACCGTCGTCGTGCTGGCCGCGGCGCAGGAAGCGCGCGCCCCGCTGCATTGCCACGCCGACTCTGGCGGCGAGGGCGTCGTCTATTTCTGCGGCGAAGCGCCGCCGCCACAGGGCCAGGCTGGCGAGACACGCCGACGTGCACTCGGGATAGGAATGATCGACCATGATGTCGGCGAACACGTGCGCGGGATTGAAGAGCTCGAGCCAGCGTCCGCCGCGCTGACGTTCGTAGGTGGCCCACCCGCCGTCGCGATTCTGCCAGGAGAGAATCAGCTCGACCGCGGCGCGGATGCGCTTTTCGGGCAAGGCCGGCAAGTCCGCCGTTTCGAGTAGCAAGGCGGCGCTGAGGCCCTCGGCGGTGCAGTCGGTGATGGGCCAGCCGTGCTCGCGATCCGAGAACGGCCAGCCGCCGCGGCTCGGGTGGCGATGGTAGAGGCGGAAGGAGGGCAGATCTTCGAGCACTTGGTTGGCGACGATGAACATGTGCGCGCCCCTCAGCGTGTGGTGCTGGGCGTCGGCTTCCGTGGTCGCCAGGATCGCCTGGGCGGCGAAGGCGGTGTCCCACAGCGCGGTGGAATTGTAGCCGTTCATCTTGGTGCCGTCGTGCCCGTCGCAGAGATAGCCTTCCAGCATGGCAAAACTGCGCTCCGTGGCCTCGCTGTGCGGGGAACGAAAGCAATGCACGAGCGTGTTGAGGACGGCGTTGACGGGGCCAATGCGGATGAAATGCGTAGCGCGATCTTCGAAATCGATGTGCTCGGCCAAGCGGGCGAGGGCGCGCTTGCGCAACCCGGTCGGGTGCACCCGCTCGAAAAGGCCGAGCAGTCGATTGACCAGTTTCAGCGGCCAGGACGCTGGCGTGTAGACGTCGCCGGGGGCGATGGTGTTGCGGTGGTCGGCGAAACGGATGCTCTCGTAGGGACGATCGTAGAGCTCGCGGCGAAGCGCGTGCGTCAGCTCGTCGGCGGGCATCTGCGCCTTCGTCCCGTAGAGGTACGCCATCGGCAAGTACACTTGTCGCGTGTGGCACCAGAAGCGGCTGGGATGCAAAGGAAAGCGCGCTGGCAGGAGCCACAGCTCGGGTAGGACCGGCGCCAGGCCCTCGTAGTCGTAGAGGTTGAGGAGCGCGAGAACGAACTTGCCCCAACTCGCGCAAGCCAGCGCGGTGCCGTGCGCGAGGATGAAGGCGCGCGCGCGTACCACGCGCTGGTCGTCGGCCGGCAGGCCGAGCAGGCGAAAGGCTACGTAGGACAGCACCGTGGTGAAGAGGCACCCAGAGTTTTCGACGTGCAAGCCGAAGCTGCCGTCGGCGTCTTGGGCCTTGGCCAGGTACGCGATCATACCTTCCCGGCGGCGGGGCTCGACCGGCCGACCGCCGATACGTTGTGCGGCCAGGTACATGGGCAAGAGAAACATGGGGCCGCCGTAATCGCCGCGCCATGCACCGTCGGGCTGCTGCTGCGAGCCTAGAAATCCGAGAGCGCTCGCAATCGCGCGCTCGCATCGTGCCAGGGTCATGCGGGGCTCGTCGCCGCTCTCACGCAATCGGCCCATTCGGGTTGTGCTTCCGTCGTCGCAAGGCCCGCGCGGCAGTGCGTGCGTAGGGTTCCCAGAAGGCTCCCGCGTCGATGTCGCCGAGAAGGTCGTCGTACAAAGGTTCGAGCTTGGTCTTGTAGCTCGGATCGATTTTCACCGCTCGGGCCGCCCATTGATGGCAATAGCGGCAGCTTTCGCAATCGGTCGACTGGCAGCCCCGCTCGGCAAAACGTTCGAGAAATCCGTCGAGCGCGCGGTTGTCGACGACCACCGGGTTTTCGCCCTCGCGCGGGTAGAGCATGCTGGCGGCTCGCCCGAAATCGACCAGCTTGCGGAAGCGGAACAGGTTCACGGTGAACGGCTTGACGAAGTATTTGATCATGCGGCGAAGGGAGCTGGCATCTTTGCCGACGGCGCCGAGCTTGTCTTTCGGGTAAGCGTAGTTTTGCACGAGGTCGAGGAGATTGCCGTCGTAGCGTCGCTCCGCGTACGCCTTGACCCGTTCGAGCAGGATCTGCGTGGGCGTGTTGCGCTCGACGATCTTGAAGGTGTCGTAGCCGAGCTTCTCGTAGTAGTGCAGATCCTCGGGCCGGATCCAGTTGGCGCGCACGTAGTTGACCGGCTCGCGCAGCCGAATCTGGTTGCACAGGATGGAACAGTAATCGAGCGGGAAGCCCTTGTTTTTCGCCTGCGACGCCGCCGACAGGGCGACCGCGTGGTTGCCGGCGATGGCGCAATCCTGGCGGCACCAGTTGTTGACGATGAGCTGCAGCGCCACGCCTTGCGCGGCCTCTTTCATCGCCGCGAGCGTCTCGAATTCCCGGTGCACGCCGACTTCGGAAACCACGATCACATCGGCGCCCTGCTCGACCCAGAAGCGCACCTTGCGTGGGTTGTCGGTGAAGCGGTGCGAGCTGACCCGCACCTTGAGTCGCGGATGGCGTCGCCGGATGAGGCGCAGGAAGTAGACGTTGGCCACGGTGATCGAGTCGACGCCAATGCCGTCCACCCAATCCAGCATCTCCTCCATCTTGCGCTG
Source organism: uncultured Myxococcales bacterium (assembly GCA_964616265.1). Classification (GTDB taxonomy): domain Bacteria; phylum Myxococcota_A; class Polyangia; order Fen-1088; family Fen-1088; genus Fen-1118. Next base: position 3,348 of record CAZTTW010000514.1, read on the forward strand.
CCCGGTCCGCGTGTACTCGGTGTTGCCCATCGCCGATGCGTTGAGCAGGTAGTTGAACTGGATGCCCCTTTCGTGCGCCATCTTCACAGTGCGCGCGAGGCGAGGTCGATTGACTTCGGGCAGGTAGAAGGCGGGGCGACCGCCCCCGAAGTAGTCCGTGGTGAGTTTGCCGTAGACCTCGTAGACCGGGTAGCCTGCCAGCCCCTGCAAGAGTGCATCGTCAAAGTTGCATGCGACGGAGAGCTTCATAGTCGCCCGTCGCTTGCAAGGTCTGCACCACCTGCACGCGGCCATTTACCCGCCGCCGCGGACGTCGACGGCCTCTCTCCGACGGGGAGAGTCGGACACGCGAGGCGGGGCGGTGGGAGGCGAGTGTGCGAAATCGCACGGGGCGGCGCGACCCACGCGATTGAAGGTGGGCGTCGCGCGTCCTTCTTTGTATCATCTTCGCGCTTATGACGAAGGTGGAGTCGGCGAACCTCGCGCAGTTGCTCCAGGCCATCCTGCGCGGGGCCGCGAAGATTGTAGGCTGCAGCTCGACCCATCTCGTCCTCTTCAACGAGAAGTCTCGGCGGGTGCGGGTTCACCTCGGCATCATGGCCGACGCCGTGCCGCTCATCTCGACGATCGAACGGCTGCTGGGAGCCCAGTTCGACGCTTGTTCCTGGCCGATGGAGAGCGCGCAAGGGAGCCTGGCCGACCGTTGTTGGCGCGAGGCCGTGCTGTGCGAAACGAATTCCCTCAAGGAGCTGGTGGGCGCGGCGCTGCCTCCGCTGGTCTTGAGCGCGGTCGAGCAGCTCATCGGCGTGCGCCGCTACGCCTGCGTGCCAGCGCTGAGCAGCACGCGCAATTACGGCGT
>CAZTTW010000515.1:0-4206 GCA_964616265.1 uncultured Myxococcales bacterium
GTGGTGCTCAACGGTGCCGTGATCGTGAAAGATCCGCGGCACATTCGCCAAACCATGGTCGACATCGAAGCCGCCGGTCGCAAGGCAGGACTGACCCTCAAGGCCATCGATTGGCAGAAGGCCTCCGGTCTGGTCGGGCAATTCGTCACCATGATCCGCGCGGTGCTCTACATCTCGGTGCTCATCATCTTCGCGGTCGCGCTGGTCATCATCAACAACGCCCTCGTGATGGCGACCTTGGAACGGATGGCCGAAATCGGAACCCTGCGCGCAGTCGGCGCTCAGCGCCGGTTCTTGCTGGGCATGCTGTTCGTCGAGGCTTTGGCGGTCGGCGGATTGTTCGGCGGGATCGGCTCGGCCTTGGGCGCCGGCATTGTTGCAATTCTGCGCATGGTCGGAATTCCGGCCGTGAACGACATCTTTTACTTCTTCTTCTCGGGGCCGCGTCTGCACCCAGGGCTCTCCGTGACCAACGTCGCCATCGCTCTGACCATCGTGCTGGTGGTGAGCGCGATATCCAGCATTTACCCAGGCATTCTCGCCATGCGGGTCAGCCCGCGCCAGGCGATGCAATCCGACGAGTGACAATCATGGCCAACTTCTTTCTCGATTTCCGAATTGCTCTGCGCAGCCTGTTTCAGCATCGTCGGCGCACCATCTTCCTCGTGTCGGCCATTGCTCTGGTCACAGGGCTTCTGGTGCTGCTCAATGCGCTCTCGACCGGCGTCAGCGAAACCATGATTCGCGCTGCCACGACGCTTTCCAGCGGACACGTCAACGTGGGTGGCTTTTTCAAGGTGACGTCCAGCCAGTGCGGCCCGGTCGTCACCGAATACGAAAAGGTCGTCAAGGTGGTCGAACAGTCGGTTCCCGAGATGGCCCACTGGGTTCACCGCGGGCGCGGCTGGGCCAAGGTCATTTCCGATTCCGGATCGACCCAGGTCGGCGTCACCGGTATCGACATCACCAACGAGCCGGATTTCAAGCGGGTGGTGAGCATCGTCAGCGGCAATATCGACGATCTCACGCAACCGAACACGATGCTCATCTTCGAATCACAGGTGGAACGGCTGAAGGTCAAGGTTGGCGATGCCGTCACCCTGTCGGCGCAGACCAATCGCGGCGCCGCAAACACCGTCGACTGTCGCATCGTCGCGATCGCCAAAGACATGGGCCTCATGAGCAAGTTCGGGACCTTCGTTCCGGTCGAGACCACGCGGACGCTCTACCAGCTGCGGCCCGACACAACGGGCGCTATTCAGCTGTACCTGAAGCCTCGCTACGTCGCCGATGCGTCAGCGATTGCCGCGCGTCTGCGCACCACGCTCGAGCACGCCGGGTATCGGGTCATGGATCCGGACGCGAATCCGTTCTGGATGAAGTTTCAGACGGTGAATCGCGAGGACTGGACCGGGCAGAAGCTGGACGTTACCACCTGGGAAGACGAAGTCTCGTTCCTCACGTGGACGCTGAAAGTGCTGAGCGTCCTCAAGCTGGTGCTGCTCACCATTCTGATCGCCATCGTGGTGACCGGCATCATGAACACCATGTGGATTGCCATTCGCGAGCGCACTCGCGAAATCGGAACCTTGCGCGCCATCGGTATGCAGCGCTGGGGCGTCTTGCGCATGTTCCTGTTCGAATCGTTCCAGATGGGGATCATCGGGACGGTGGCCGGCGCGGTGGGGGGCAGCGTCGTCGCTGCGCTGGTGAATCTGGCGGAGATCAAGGTTCCCCTCAGCGTGCAACTTTTCTTGATGTCCGATCAGGTGCACCTTGCCGTTCATCTTCCGTCGCTCGTCAGCGCGGCGGTCATGATCACCTTGATCACAACGCTCGCGGCTCTCTATCCTGCCTACCGGGCTGCGCGTTTGCCGCCCGTCTCTGCCATGTCTCACTTCGGCTAAGTCAGAGGAGTCACTATGTCCAGCATTCGCATCTCGCTCACAGCTACAGCCTTGCTCGCGGCGCTTGCGTTTCCGAACGCCGCACACGCGCTCACGAAGCCCGAGCTCGTCGAGTTTCTCAAGGCCGTCGATGCCCGCCAGAAGAACAACGGCGACTGGCGTTCGATGATCTACATGGAGCAAAAAGAAAAGGGTAAGGTCGACGTCGCCTACGAAGCCTTGGTGTTCCGTCGCAGTGAGGACCAAAAGTTCATCATTCTGTTCACCCAGCCCAAGGCATCACAGGGGCAGGGCTACCTACGCATCGACAAGAACCTGTGGTTCTACGATCCGTCGGTCGGTAAGTGGGAACGCCGCACCGAACGCGAGCGCATCGGCGGCACCAACTCGCGACGGTCGGACTTCGACGAATCGCGCCTCGCCGAGGAGTACGATCCCGAGGACAACGGTGAGGTGAAGCTGGGCAATTACACGGCTCAGGTCATGACGCTCAAGGGAAAGCCGAACATCGATCTCGCTTTCCCCACGATCAAGTTGTGGGTCGATAAGGAGACCAAGAACATCCTCAAGCGCGAAGAGTACGCCCTTTCGGGGCGGCTTCTGCGCACGTCATTTTATTCCAAATGGAAGAAGATCTACAGCGAGTCCAAAAAGGGCGACACCTGGTACCCCGGCGAAATGCGCTTCTACGACGAGGTGGAAAAGGCAAACTCGACCCTCATTGTGATCAAGAATGTCGACACCAAGGCCCTCGAAGCGAATCTGTTCACGAAGGCCTGGCTGGAGAGTAAGAGCCGATGAGTCGGCTCACTCTTCCTCTAGGTCTTGTCAGCGCGGGCGTGCTGATGCTGGGGGCGGGTGGGGCGCTTGCGCAGAGCAGGCCGAGCGATGCGGACATCTTCGGCGGGCCGAGCGAACCGGCTGCGACAGCAGCCGCGACCGCGACCAGCACGTCGACGGCCAGTGAGACGGCGACCGCAACCTCGACGAGCACGGGAGCTGCTCCGGCAGGACCCGTGGACGTGCGCGACGAGCTGAACCTTGGCGATCCCAACGCCGGTACTCGTTTTTCGACGGAAGTGGCGCCGAGCGACCCACTGAAAATCGGTGGGCAGTTCTACTGGCGGGCGATAAGCACAGGCAAGCAAGGACAGTACCCGCAGAACTGGAGCGTTTCCGCGCCCGCGCTCCTCGACGTGTACCTGGATGCGCGGCCGAACGATCGTGTGCGTACCTACGTGCTCGGGCGTATGTCGTACGATCCCACGTTAGCCCCGAACGGGTCGACCTCGGCCAATGCGGGGTCGGCGACGGCGGCAACAGCAGGCAACGTCTCGGCCCAGCAGAGCGATTTTCTCGGCTCGGCCTTCAATCAGACGCGCGGACCGACCGTATTCCTCGATCAGATGTGGCTGAGCGCCGATATCGCTCACACGGTATTCGTGACCGCCGGCAAACAGCACGTGCGCTGGGGAACGGCGCGCTTTTGGACGCCGACGGACTATCTGCACATGCAGCCGCGCAACCCGCTGCTGCCCTTCGACGCGCGCGCCGGCACGACCATGCTCAAGCTGCATGTGCCGTGGGAAGCGAAGGGCTGGAACTTCTACGCCTACGCGCTTCCCGAAGGGCCGGCTGCTACGCCTACCACGGGCGATGTCTCGGCGGCCGCGCGCGCCGAGGTCGTGCTGGGAACGCTGGAGGCCGGCCTGGGCGTCTTCGGCAACCGCAACAGCAAGACAAAATTCGCGGGCGACGTTTCGTTCGGGGTGTGGGATCTGGACTTCTACGGCGAAGCAGCGTTGCGGAACGCGGGCGACGTGGATTTCGTGAAATTCCGGCAGCTGGAATTCCCCGCAACACCGAACAGCGACGGTACCTATACATCGACGACGCAGCCGCCGGTCACCATCGATCCGACGAGCAGCTCTTCCATCGTAGATGGATTCTTCCCGCACAATCGTGGGTCTGGTTGGAAGCCGCAGGTCACGGGCGGCGTTTCGTACACCCGCCAATACGCCGACAAAGATACGTTCACCGTCGGAGCCGAGTACTTCTACAACGGACTTGGCTACGATGATCCGCGTGTCTATCCAGCGCTTGTGTTTCTGCCCCACAGCTCGCCTCTGGCGAACCCGGCGACCTTCTTCTATCTCGGCAAGCAGTACCTCGGCGTGTATGGCACGGCACCGGCGCCTTATTCGTGGGACAACACGACGTTCACGCTGTCGACGCTCGCCAACCTGACCGACAAGTCCGGCATCACCCGCCTCGACTATTCGCTCACCGTGCTGACCCA
>CAZTTW010000516.1:0-4194 GCA_964616265.1 uncultured Myxococcales bacterium
AGGCCGGGGCCCTTCCGGCGCATGCCCTCCAGAAGCTCATTGACCAGATCAAGACCCTCGATATGGACAAGGTTCGAAGCGAAGCTCAAGCACACGCGGCAGCCTCCTAGCTAGCCGCTCGGTGGCGGTTGGGGTATGAAAACCCTAGCCATGAACGAGCAAGACTCGGCAACTGACACGGTCAGCGAAGTCGTCGCTCGGGCGCGAGAGGCGCAACTCATATGGCGCGAGCTCTCCATCGGGGAGAGGGCTCGCTCGCTTCGGCGCTTGGCAAGACGTGCCCTGCACGACGAGGAGCTGGGGCAGACGATCACCGAAGACTCGGGAAAGGCGTTGTTCGAGGCGATCGGCTTCGAAGTAGCCTACCTGTGCGAGCTCACGCGGTATTTGACCGCTCGACGAGCGCGCAAGGCGCTGGCGGAGTCGCGGCGGCCATCCTTCATCTTCCCGCACAAGCGAGCGCGCGTGCGCTGGCTACCGCGCGGAGTTGTGCTCATCATCGGGCCGTCGAACTTTCCGCTGCTCAACAACTTCGCCGATGCGGTCGGGCCCCTGCTGGCCGGCAACAGCGTGGTGCTCAAGCCATCGCCGCGGACACCGAAGACCTCGCGGCGAATTCTTACTCTTTGGCGCGATTGCGGACTTCCGAAGGACGTATTTCAAGTCGTCGAAGGGGGCGACGATACCGCGCGGGCGCTCGTCGACACATGCGATGGGATCTTCTTTACTGGCAGCGTGGCCGTGGGGCGCGAGGTCAGTGCTCGCGCCGGTGCCCGCCTGGTTCCCTGCGTGACCGAGCTAGGCGGCAAGTCCGCGATGATCGTGCTTGCCGACGCCGATCTGCCGGCGGCGGCGCGCGCTGCCGCGTGGGGCGCATTCGCGGGTGCCGGCCAGGTGTGCATTCGCACCGAGCGTGCCTTGGTCGAGGAGTCGGTGGCGGAGGCCTTCTGTCGATTGGTGGTCGAGGAGACCCGCAAGATTCGTCAGGGATCGGGCGCCGATCGTGATATTGGTCCGGTCGCAACGGACGCCCAGGTCGAGCACTGCCGCGCTTTGATTGCGGAAGCAGTCGGTCGTGGCGCCCGCATCGCGTGCGGTGGCTCCTCGGCAGAAGGAAACCAGCGTCTTTTCGCTCCCACCGTGCTCGACGCCGTTTCGCCGCAGGCACGGGTGGCAAACGAGGAGACGTTCGGTCCGGTATTGCCGATCCTTCGCGTGAAGGATGCCGAAGAGGCCCTCGCTTTGGCAAATGCCTCGCATCTCGGCCTTTCAGGAAGCATCTGGTCGGGCGACGGTCGTCGTGCTCTGGCGTTGGCCCGCCGACTGCAATGTGGAAGCGTGTGCATCAACGATGTGCTGGCGAACTACTTTCTCGTGGCAGCGCCGCTCGGCGGGTGGAAAGCGAGCGGCGTCGGCTTTCGTCACGGCAGCGAAACCCTACGGCAGTTCTGTGTCCCGCAAAGCATCGTCGAAGACCGTCCCGGCATGGGACTGGTGGGCGGCGTGGTGCGGAGAAACCTTGCGTTTCCCTATCGCAACTCGGTGCTGAAGCTATTGCGCAGCCTTCTCAAGGTCTTTTACCGATGAGCTCCCAGATCGCCAGTGACCCGGGTTCCGAAGGTGCGGCCGTTGACTTTATCGTGGTCGGCTCGGGCTTTGGCGGGAGCGTCTCGGCCTTGCGCTTGGCGGAGAAGGGCTACGGCGTGCTGGTCATCGAAGAAGGCAAGCGCTGGCGGTCGCAGGATTTCCCGACGAGCAATTGGAATGTTCGCAAGTCCCTCTGGCTGCCGCGTCTCGGTTGCCACGGCATTCAGCGGCTCGACTGGCTGGGCGACGTTCTGGTGCTCGGCGGCGCCGGCGTGGGAGGTGGCTCCTTGGTGTATGCCAACACGCTCATCGTGCCGCCCGCGGAGGCATTCCGGCAGGGATGGCCGGACGGCCCCGAAACGCGCGAGACGCTGGCGCCGCACTACGCGACGGCTCGGCGTATGCTCGGAGCTGTGCCGCCGCCAGCGACATGGCCCGCCGAGGAGCATTTGCGGGCGTTCGCCCAGTCGCTGGGCCCGCACGCGGCGTTTACCCAACCCGAGGTCGGCGTCTTCTTTGGCGCTGGTCAGGACGAGGTGCCCGATCCCTATTTCGGCGGCAGGGGGCCTGCGCGGGCCGGGTGCCGTCTGTGCGGCGGCTGCATGGTAGGCTGTCGCCACAACGCCAAGAACACGCTCGACAAGAATTATCTGTTTCTGGCCGAGCGGCTCGGGGTGAAGGTGCTACCTGAAACGCGCGTGACATTCATCGAGGACAACAGCGAAAGCGGCAACCCGTCCTTCGTCGTGCACACGGTTCATTCCACGGGCGGTGCCCGGCGACGCATCTTTCGATCGCGGCAGGTCGTTCTCGCCGCGGGCGCGCTGGGCAGCGTGGACCTGCTCTTGGCCAGCCAGGAGCGCGGTGGCTTGCCCCACCTTTCGCCGGCCCTGGGCAAGTTCACGCGTACCAACAGCGAAATTCTCTGCGGCGCTCGTAGTCGCACGCGGCGCGTGGACCATTCGCAGGGGTTGGCCATCGCCAGCGACGTGCAGACGGATCGGGATACGCATATCCAAGTGGTGCGCTACCCGGCGGGATCCGACGTGATGGGGCTCCTCGGTACGCTGGCGGCTCCGGGCGGCGGCAAGCTTCCGCGCGCCGTGCGCTGGCTACTCGCGGGTTTGCGACACCCCCTGGATTTCCTGCGCAACCTGATTCCATTTGGCTGGGCTAAGCGCACCGTCGTGGTCCTCGTCATGCAGTCGCTCGACAATGCTCTGACCTTGATGCGGAAGCGCCGCTGGCTTCTCGGGCGCAGTCTGCGCTCGCGGCGTACGCAGGGTGCCGCGCCCATTCCAACGTATCTGCCGATCGCCAACCAGGTCGCGGCCTTCGTTGCCGAGCGCATGGATGGTTTTCCACTCAACGCCGTCAACGAAGTCCTTCTCGGAGTTCCCATCACGGCCCATATTTTGGGCGGCGCTCGCATGGCCGCGTCGCCAGAAGAGGGCGTGGTGGACGGTGCCTGCCGTGTCTTCGGGCATCCCGGTCTTTGGGTCGTGGATGGGGCCGCCATTCCTTCCAACCTGGGCGCCAATCCAAGTCTCACGATTGTTGCTGTGGCGGAACATGCGATGGCGCAGATTCCCGCCAAGTCCACGGCTTGACGACGGTGCCAGTGTTTCGCAACTTACGTGACTACCGAACATCCGAATAGGCGGACCATGATGCTCGACCAGACTACCGATTCGATTCTGCAGCGATTTCGTTTCGAGCCGCAGGTCCTCGAAACCCTACGCCGCCAGCTTGCCCAGAGCGCTTCCGACAACCGGCTGAGGGAGGTCGTAACCGTGCCCGAGGAGGGCGACCTCGTGTCGCTGCCGAGGCGTGATTCGGCCGACGGTAAAGCGCTGGCGGCGCTGGGAGAGGCGGCGCTGGCAAGCGGCGAGGTTGGCGTGGTGGTGCTGGCCGGCGGTATGGCCACGCGCTTCGGCGGGGTGGTGAAGGCGGTGGTCGAGGTGGTACCCGGCGGAACCTTCCTGCGACTCAAGCTGGCCGATATCCAGAAGGTGGCGAGCGACAGTGGCAGCGCCATTCCGATCTTTCTGATGGCCAGCTTCGCCACCAGCGAAGAGCTTCGTCGAGCGACCAGCGCGCTTGCTCACCCCAAGACTCCTATCGAGATCGTCGAGCAGTCGGTGACCATGCGCTTGACCGGGACCGGCGAGATCTTTCGCGATGGTTCCGGCATACCCTCTCTGTGCGCGACCGGCCATGGCGATTTGCTGCCCGCGCTTCGCGCGTCGGGAACAGTGGACCGTTTTCGCCGCGCCGGTGGACGCGTGCTGATGGTGTCGAACGTCGACAACCTCGCGGCGTCGCTCGATCCGCGCGTCGTGGGCGCGCACCTGCGGGGCGGCAAGAGCGTCACCGTCGAAGTGGTGCGCAAAGAAAAGGGCGACCGCGGCGGCATTCCGGCGCGCGTGGGCGGCCATCTGCAAATCGTCGAGGAATTTCGCCTGCCGGCCGACTTCGATGGTGATCAGGTCCCATTCTTCAACACCAACACCTTCGTGTTCGACGCCGCCGCCATCGATCAGGAGTTCGATTTGGAATGGTTTCCCGTGCGCCGCAAAGTCGACGGTGCCGAGACCATCCAAGCAG